>NZ_JBSRTQ010000076.1:0-21721 GCF_055129145.1 Albimonas sp.
TGCTCTTCCGATCTGGTCTGCGGATCGGCCCCGCGCGGGAAGGCGACGGCGGAGACGAGGCGACAAAGCGCGCTGCGTGACATTCAGATCTCCCATGGGCAGGTCCGGGACATGGACGCAGGACGCGCCGCGGCCAGCGCTGATGCGGATCAGGGGGGGACACGAACTTCGTCCGCAGTCCCGGGCGCGCCGCCGGCCGAGGCGATGCGCCCCGGTTCGATCCTGAGCGCCCGCAGCGCGTTGAGGATCACCGCCACGTCGATCAGCTCCTGCAGCAGCGCGCCCTGCACCGGGGTCAGATAGCCCAGCGCGGCCGCGATCATCCCGACGACCGACAGGCCGATGCCCGCCACCACGCTTTGCAGCGCGATCCGCCGCGACCGCTGCGCCACCTCGATTCCCGGCAGCAGACGGTCGAGATGGTCGACCAGCAGCACCACGTCCGCCGCCTCGGCCGAGGCGGCGGCGCCGCGCGCCCCCATCGCGACGCCGATATCCGCGGCGGCGAGCGCCGGGGCGTCGTTCACCCCGTCGCCGACCATCATCACCGGGCCGTTCTTGCGCTCGGTCAGCACCAGCAGCACTTTCTGGTCCGGGGTCAGGTCGGCGCGCACCCCGTCGAGACCGAGGCCCGCGGTCACCGCCTCGGCCACAGCGCGGCGGTCGCCGGTCGCAAGCAGGATGCGCGCGACGCCGAGCCGGCGCAGACCGGCCAGCAGTTCCGCCGTGCCCTCGCGCAGCGCATCCGCCATCACCAGATGACCGGCGAGGCGCCCGTCGACGCCCAGCGCCACGATCACCGACCCCGCCTGCGCGACCTCCGCGTCGATCTGCGGCGCGCCGACCTCGGCCGCGACGAAGCCTGCGCCGCCCACCGCCACCTTGCGGCCCTCGACGGTCCCCGTCACGCCTTCGCCGGGGGTCTCGACCAGGTCCTGCGGGACCGGCAGGGCCACGCCGCGCGCACGCGCCGCCGCGACGATGGCCTGAGCGATGGGGTGCTTGGAGGCCTGATCGAGCGCGGCGGCGAAATGCAGGATCTCGTCCGCGCTCAGCGCGCCCCGCGTCTCGATCGACACGATCCGCGGGCGCCCTTCGGTCAGCGTGCCGGTCTTGTCGAGGATCAGGGTCCGGACCCGGGCCAGCGCCTCCAGCGGCTTGGCGCCCTTGATCAGCACCCCGAAATGCGCCGCCCGCGACAGGCCCGCCACCAGCGCCACGGGCACCGCGAGGATCAGCGGGCACGGCGTCGCCACCACCAGCACCGCCACCGCCCGGATCGGATCGCCGGACAGTCCCCAGGCGGCGGCCGCGAGCGCGATGGCGACCACGAGGAACATCAGCGACCAGCGGTCGGCCATCCGCGCCATCGGAGCTTTCGATTCCTGCGCCGCTTCGACCAGCCGGACGATGCCGGCATAGGTGCTGTCGGCGGCGGCGCGGAAGACGCGCAGGTCGAAGGCGTCGCCGGCATTGGTCGCGCCGCTCATCACCTCCTGGCCGCGGCTCAGACGCACAGGCATCGACTCGCCGGTCAGCGCCGAAAGGTCGAGCATCGCCCCCTCGCTTTCCAGCGCACCGTCGACCGGGGCGACGTCGCCCTGCCGGATCAGCAGCAGGTCGCCGGGGACGATGGCATCGAGCGGCGTCTCCTCCAGCGCGCCGTCGCGGCGGCGCGCGGCGGTGCGGGGGACGCGGGACAGCAGGTCGCTCATCTCCCGCCTCGCCCGGCCTTCGGCGAAACTTTCGAGGAACGCGCCCCCGGAATACATCAGCGCGACCACCGCCGCGGCCAGCGTTTCGCCGAAGAGCAGCGCCGCCGACATCGACAGCGCCGCGACAATGTCGAGCCCGACCTCGCCCTTCGCCAGACTGCGCCCGATCTCGACCACCAGCGCCGCGAACACCGGGACCACCCCCGCCGCCCAGGCGACCCCCGCCGGCCCCGGCGCCCCGGCCGCCAGCAGGCCGAGCCCCGCGACGAGGCCGAGCGCGGCGATGGCGAGCAGCGAGGTCTTCAGGCGGTCCTGAAAGAAGGCGTTCATGCGTCGGGCTTTCCTGTCGGGGCGGCCCCGCGCGGGGGGCGATGACGGCGCGTCGAGGCGAGGCCGATGTCGACGACGGCTTGACAGGCGTCGCAGCGCGCCTCCAGCCGCGCCGCCGCCCGTAGCGCCAGCGGCGACAGGCAGAACGGCGCCACCTCCCGGCTCAGCAGACCGCCCTTCAAGATCATGCGTCCAACTCCCACGCCGCGACGGGGGCGGCGATGCACAGCGGACAGCGGCCTGGTGCGATGTCGCGATCCGGCGCGGGCGCGCTGGTCACCCGGCCCGAGATCAGCCGGGTCTCGCGGAGGCCGCAGCCGCCCTTGCGGCAGCCGGAGTCGACCTGAACGGCGTGGCGTTCGGCGTCGTGGAGCAGGCTCGCATCCTGCCCCGTCCAGTCCAGCACCCGGCCGGAGCGGAGGAAGCCGATGCAAGGCCCCGGGCCGGCGCTCGTCGGGGCCAGCGGTTTCGGCGCGGCGGTCGGCGGCCCGAAGGACTCGCGATGGATCTCCGCCTCGTCCGCCCCCCGGTCCCTGAGCGCCGGGATCAGCGCCTGCATCATCGGGTCGGGACCGCAGACATAGAACGCATGGCGGCCATGCGGCAGGGCCCGCTTCAGAAGATCGACGTCGAGGAACCCGGCATGGTCATAGTCCCGCCCCTGCACGGCGTCAGGACCGGGCGCCGCATCCGGCTTCGCGCCCAAGGCCATGCGTTTCGAACGCCAGACGACGAGGAGGACCCCGAACAGGGGTCGCAGCGCCGTGGCGGCGCCGATGAGCGCGAAGAGCTGGAGCGCGGTCATCCCGGCGCGCCGGATGATTTGCGGGGCGAAAACCCTGGGCCGGCCGCCGATCCCGGCGTCCGGCCGTTGCGCCGCGCGCCGGGCCGACGCGTTTGGGCGCCGGCCCTTGATCCGATCATCGCAAGCCGAGAGGCCGCCGGCGGGTCGGGCTCATCGGGCCCGATCAAGTCGCGAGACCCGCCTGCCTCCCCCATCGGACTCTCGTTGTCGGAGCGGTGGCATTCCATTGCGGCTCATCTCGCGTCTGGTTGGGAAGGAGACGGTCGCCGGGCCGCTCGCTCATGCGCCCTTGCGTCGACACCATGAGCCGAAGGCGCGTCGGAGGAATTGATCTCGATCAGCCCGATCCACGCAGGCCCGCGCCTACGAATCCCGGCGCGCGCCGAGCCCGGCCCGACGTCGCCCGCCACGTCCCCGATCGACGGCCGGCGCCCCCTGACGCGAAACGGCCCGGCGCGAAGGAGCGCGCCGGGCCGGGTCCTGCCAAAAGGCCGGTGCGCTCAGTCCTCGTCGCGATGCGGCATCCGCACCGGGAAGATCTTGCGCAGCGTCACGTAGAACACCGGCGTCAGGAACAGGCCGAAGACGGTCACCCCCAGCATGCCCGAGAACACCGCCGTGCCCAGCGCCTGGCGCATCTCGGCCCCCGGTCCGGTCGACCAGACCAGCGGCGCCACGCCGAGGATGAAGGCGAAGGCGGTCATCAGGATCGGGCGCAGGCGCAGGCGGCTCGCCTCCACCGCCGCGTCGAGCGCCGAGAGCCCGCGTTCGCGCTGCGCCTGGCGGGCGAATTCCACGATCAGGATCGCGTTCTTCGCCGCCAGCCCCACCAGCACGATCAGCCCGACCTGGGTCAGCACGTTGTTGTCCATGCCGCGCAGATGCACGCCGATCAGCGCCGCCAGCACCGACAGCGGCACGATCAGCACGATCGCCACCGGCAGCGCCCAGCTTTCGTAAAGCGCAGCCAGCGCCAGGAAGGCGAACAGCACCGACAGCGCGAAGATCCACGCGGCCCCGCCGCCCTGCGACTTCTCCTGCAGCGCGAGCTCGGTCCATTCCGAACTGATCCCGGGGGGCGAGATCTCGTCGGCCATCGCCTCCATCGCCGCCAGCGCCTCGCCGGTGGATTTGCCGGGCGCGGCCTCGCCGTTGACCGGCACCGAGACCAGCATGTTGTAGCGCTGCACCAGCTGCGGGCCGGCGGCGTCGTGGATCTCCACCAGCGTCCCCAGCGGCACCAGCGCGCCGGAGGCGGAGCGCACCTTCAGGTTGGCGATGTCGTCGCGCTCCATCCGGTATTGCTGCTCGGCCTGGGCGCGAACCTGGAAGAGCCGTCCGTAGACGTTGAAATCGTTGACGTAGGTGGAGCCCAGATTGATCGCCAGCGTCTCGAAGATCGCGCCGATCGGCACGTCGAGGATCTGGGCCCGGACCCGGTCGATATCGAGATAGACCTGCGGCGCCCCGGCCGAGAAGGTGGTGTAGACCCCGGTCACGTCGCCGTTCTTCTGCGCCTCGCCCATGATCCGGTAGGCGGTCTGCAGCGCCCGGCTCATGTCGGCGCTTTCGCGGTCCTGCAGCTGCAGCTTGAAGCCGCCGCCGGTGCCGACGCCGCGCACCGAGGGCGGGGCCACCACGATCACGAAGGCCGCGCGCAGCTCCTGAAGACGGCCGTATAGTTCCCCGATGATCGCGCCGGCGGGGCGGCCGGCCTCGTCGCGTTCCTCGAACGAGGCGAAGGGCGTGAAGATCACCCCCTGGTTGGAGGCGTTGGTGAAGGTCGCCCCCGAAAAGCCCGAGAAGGCCACGGCGTTGGCGACGCCCGGCACCGTGACCGCGATCTCCGACGCCTCGCGCACCACCTTGTCGGTCCGCTCCAGGCTCGCGCCGTCGGGCAGCTGGATCACCACGATGGCGTAGCCCTGGTCCATCTGCGGGATGAAGCCGGTGGGCACGACCTTGCCCATCCAGACCGTCGCCCCGATCAGCCCGGCGAAGATCAGCAGCATCGCCGCCAGCGCCGGCCAGGACCCGGCGATGCGGCGCACCACCCAGGCGTAGCCGTGCGACATGCGGTCGAACCCGCGGTTGAAGCCCCCCGCGGCGCCGTCGAGCATGCGCACCGGCCAGGACCGCCGCGGGCCTTCGCCATGGACCTTGTGCGGACGCAGCAGGATCGCCGCCAGCGCAGGCGAAAGACTGAGCGAATTCAGCGCCGAGATCGCCGTGGCGATGGAAATGGTCACCGCGAACTGCGCGTAGAACTGTCCGGAAATGCCGGGCACGAAGATCGTCGGCAGGAACACCGCGATCAGCACCAGCGCGATGCCGACGACGGCGGCGGCCACCTCCTCCATCGTGCGCTTGGCGGCGCGGCGCGGCGACATGCCGAGGCCGATGTTGCGCTCCACATTCTCCACCACCACGATGGCGTCGTCGACCACGATGCCGATGGCGAGCACCAGCCCGAACAGCGTCAGCAGGTTGAGCGAATAGCCGAAGGCCAGCATCGCCGCGAAGGTGCCGATCAGCGACACCGGGATCGCCAGCAGCGGGATCAGCGCGGTGCGCCAGGACTGCAGGAAGATGATCACCACCAGGATCACCAGCGCCACCGCCTCGAAGATGGTGTGGTAGACCGCGTCGACGGAAGCCGAGATGAACTGCGTCGGATCGTAGACCACCTCATAGGCGAGGCCGGGGGGGAAGTCGGCGGCGGCCGCCTCCATCACCGCGCGGATCTGGTCGGCCGTCTCCAGCGCATTGGCGCCGGGGCGCTGGAAGATGCCCAGCGCCACCGCCGGCTTGTTGTCGAGATAGGCGTTGGAGACATAGGACCGCGCCCCGATCTCCACCCGCGCCACGTCGCGCACCCGGATGAACCGCCCGTCGCCCGAGGCGCGCACGATCACCTGGCCGAATTCCTTGGGCTCCTCGAGCCTGCCTTGCGTGGTCACCGCGATCTCGAAGGCCGAGCCGCTTTCGTTGGGCGGCGCGCCGAGCGAGCCGCCGGAAACCTGCACGTTCTGCTCGCGCAGCGCCGCCACCACATCGCCCGCGGTCAGCCCGAAGGCCGCCAGCCGGTCGGGGTCGAGCCAGACGCGGGCGGCGTATTCGCGCTCGCCGAAGATGGTCAGGTCGCCGACCCCTTCGAGCCGCACCAGCTGGTCGCGGATCCGGGCGCGGGCGTAGTTGGAGACGTAGAGCTGGTCGAGGCTCGCGTCGGGCGACAGCATGTGGACCACCATCATCAGGTCCGGCGAGGACTTGGTGGTGGTCACGCCGAGCGCGCGCACCTCTTCGGGCAGGCGGGCCTCGGCGATGGCGACGCGGTTCTGGACCAGCACCTGGGCGCTATCCAGATCCGTGCCGAGCTTGAAGGTCACGGTCAGCGCCATCGCCCCGTCGGCGGTGGAATAGGAGGACATGTAGAGCATGTCCTCGACCCCGTTCACCTCCTGCTCGATCGGGGTGGCGACGGTGGCGGCCACGGTCTCGGCGTCGGCGCCGGGATAGGCCGCGCGCACCACGATCGAGGGCGGGGCGATCTCGGGATACTGCTCCACCGGCAGCCGAGAATAGGCGAGCAGGCCGAGCAGCGTGATCACGATGGAGATGACCGAGGCGAGCACCGGTCGGTCGACGAAAAAACGTCCCATGGCGGATCTCCTGGGCGGAGGCGGGCGCGGTCTGGGCCGGCGCGCCGGTGACGGCATGGCTTGGATCGGGTCTGGAATGCGTCCGGCGCGGGCCGGGCGCGACGTCTGAAATCAGGCGCGCGCGGCGCGAAGCGTGGCCCGCGGAATGGGGGCGTGCGGGGTCATCGCTCAGTTCCCCGCCGCGGCGACGGGGGGCAGCTCGACCCTCTCAGGCGTCACCACCGCGCCGGGGCGGGCCCGCATAAGCCCCTCGATCACCACGGTCTCGGACCCGTCCAGCCCCTCCCGGATCACCCGGTAGCCGTCGAGCCGCGGCCCGGGCCGCACCAGACGGGGCGAGACGTTGCCCGCATCGTCGACCAGCATCACCAGCCGGCGGTTCTGGTCTGCGACGATGGCCTCGTCGGGGATCAGCACGCCCGGATGGGGCAGCGAGCCCGGCACGTTCACCCGCCCGAAGAGCCCCGGCGTCAGCACCCCGTCGGCATTGTCCAGCACCGCGCGCACCCGCATCGAGCCGGCTTCCGCATCCAGACGGTTCTCCGAAAAGTCGAGCACGCCCTCCCGCTCGCCGATGCTGCGGTCGGCGGTGGCGACGGTCACTTTCAGGCCGCCGCCGCCCATCTGAAGGCTGCCGCCCCGGGCGCGGGCGTCGCGGGCGTAGGCGAGGTAATAGCGCTCGTCGATGTCGAAGTAGAAATGGATCGGGTCGATGGAGACGATGGAGGTCAGGACCGTCGCGTCCTGCTGCACCAGGTTGCCCGGGGTCACCAGCTTGCGGCCGATGCGCCCGGCGATGGGGGCGCGGATCTCCGAATATTCGAGGTCGATGCTGGCCTGGGTGACCGCCTGGCGGGCCTGCTCCAGCGCGCCCTGGGCGGCGAGCTGCCGCTCGCGCCGCTCATCCAGCACCGACTGGGCGATATTGCCGTTGCGCACCAGCGACTCGGCCCGGGTCAGCTGGTCGGAGGCGAAAGCGAAGCTCGCCTCGGCCACCGCCACCTGGCTTTCGGCCTGTGAGAGATAGGTGCGGAACTTGCGCTGGTCGATGGTGAACAGCAGGTCGCCGGCCTCCACCAGAGCGCCGTCATCGAAATGCACGGCTTCGAGATAGCCGCCGACCCGGGCCCGGACCTCGACCTCGGCCGCGGCGGCGAAGCGACCGACGAACTCGTCGTCCTCCACGATCTCGCGCACCACGGGATGGGCGACGGTGACCGGCGGCGGGGCGTCAGGCGCCCCCTGGGCGAGCGCGCCCGGCGGGGCGAGAAGCGCGAGGGCGGCCGGAAACGCCGCGGCGGCGAGACGCCAGGTCTGGGTCAACTCGGGCTCTCCTGGTCTGGGCGGGCGGGCGCCGAGGGAAGGGCCTCGGCCGGGAAGGACTGGCTCGGGTTCAGTCAGGCGGGCCCGGAGCGATCAGGGCGAAATGGTGGCGGCGCCCCACGATGTTAAGAGGAGCGAACGCTACGTAAACCTAAGGGCGTGCTGCGTTGCAAACAAGCGACAGGGCATCCCGCCCTGGGGGCGACGCGTGCGCCGGTGAGGGGGCGCCGCATGTCGAGGGGCGTTCATTCGCCGCGAAGGCGCGGGAGGACGGGGTCGGGACCCGCGACGTCCTCCTCGCCCGCTTCCGGTGCTGGGCCGGATACGACCTGCTCGATCCGCGTGCCGAGGGGCGGCGCAAGGCGTTCGCCACCCGCTACCGGCCATCGCCGCGCCATGGCCGCTTTCGCCGCGCCATTTCCAGCGGGAACGGCTGCGTCGCGATCCCGGCGGCGCCGTCGAAAATCCGCCGCCTTCGGCTCGACGCCAAAAAGCCCGCGATGAACCCTGGCGCCGGCGGCTCGTCAAAGCCGCCGGCGCGCGTCGTTCAGTCGGCGGAGGTGACCCGCAGCATCGCGCCGTCGGCGGCGTCGATCAGCAAGATCACCGCGCCGTCGGCGTCCAGCGCCACGTCGCGCACCCGGCCGACCTCGCGCGTCAGGTGACGCGCCTCGCCGGTGACGCGCCTCGCATCGAGGTCCATGTCCAGCCGCACCAACGCCTTACCCGCCAGCGCGCCGACGAGGATGTCGCCCTGCCAGTCGGGGAACATCGGCCCGTCGTAGAACACCATGCCGGAGGGGGCGATCACCGGGTCCCAATAGTAGAGCGGCTGCTCCATGCCCTCGGCCGCGGTCAGGCCCTCGCCGATCGGGCGGCCGCTATAGGCCTCGCCATAGGTGATCTCCGGCCAGCCGTAGTTGCGCCCGGCCTCGGGCCGGTTCAACTCGTCGCCGCCGCGGGGCCCGTGGTCGATGATCCAGAGCGCGCCGTCGGGGCCGAGGGCTGCGGCCTGCAGGTTGCGATGGCCGTAGGACCATATCTCGGGAAGCCCGCCGGGGATCGCGGGATTGCCGGCGGCGGGCCCGCCCTCGGGATCGATGCGCAACACCTTGCCGAGATGGGTCCCCACGTCCTGCGCCAGCCGGCGGGGTTCGGGGAGGGACCGCTCGCCGGTGGTCACGAACAGCATCCCGTCGGGGGCGAAGACGAGGCGGGAGCCGAAATGCTTGTCCGACCGCCAGGCGGGCTGCTGGCGGAAGATCACGCGCACGTCCTCCATCCGCGCGCCGTCCTGCGACAGGCGGCCGGTGGCGACGGCGGTGGCGTTGCCGCCGTCGCGCGGCTCCGCGAAACTCCACCAGACGCGCCGGTCCCCGGCGAAGTCGTCGCGCACCGCGACGTCGAGCAGGCCGCCCTGCCCGGCCGCATCGACCGCCGGCAGGCCCGCGACGGGTTCGGACAGGGCGCCGTCGGGCGAGACCCTCCGCAGGCGGCCGGGCCGCTCGGTCACCAGCCAGGCGCCGTCGGGCAGGCGCGCCATGCCCCAGGGGTGCTCCAGCCCCTCGACGAGGGGGCTCACGGTCAGGGCGGGCTCGGCGGGCAGGACCGGGGCGCGGGTCTGCCCCTCGAATGCCGGGCGCTGTTCGGGGACGTTGGGGGGCGCCGCGTTGAAGTCCTGGGCCGCGACGGGGCCGGTCAGAAGAGCGAGCGCGGTCAGCGCGCGGAAGGGGGCGGAGGGGGTCATGCGGGCCTCGTCCGTCATTGAGAAGGGTGAACTCCAACATGCGCCGCCGCAGCCCCGGGTCCAGCGCCGGGAGGCGGCAAGCGCGATCCGCGCCGATCATCAATCCGTGCGCGCGCCGCCCCGACGTCCCGCACGGCTTCGGGCCCGGCACGGGAACGCGGCTCGCGGGCTCGGTCGGGCGCAGGCGCCGCCGTGGCCTCGGCGTTCATGAAATCGAGGCGATGGAAGCGCGTCTTCGGCTGCGACAGGCGGCTATCGCGCAGCGCCTTGACGCCGGCCGGGCGATGATCGTGCGGCGCGCCCGAAATCTCCGAAAGCCACGGAGGGGCCGCCGGCCTCGATCTCCGGCATTTCCGCCTCGATGCGGACGGGGCCGCTGGGCGAGGCCGCGCGGGGCCGATCAGCGGTCATCTCGCAGAAACGCTCGACGGCCGCGCCCTCCGCCCGAGGATTGCCGCCGCGGAAACCGGCGCGAACGCATCGATGGATCAAGCCATCGCAGACCTGACCTCTTCCGGACCGAGGGCGCAAGCTGAGCACCTCGGTGCGGCGGGAGGAACAGGGGCGTTCATGCTCCAGCAGCGCCGTGACGATGGACCGGCCGGCGTTCTCCCCGCCCACCCGGTTTTCAACCGGAACGCGGACGTCGTCGAAGAAGAAGCGGTCGAAGACATGGGCGCCGAAGACCTGGCGGATGGGCCGATGGCTTAGGGGCGACCCGGGCTGTCTGACAGGACGCAGCGCATCGCTTGGCTGGCAGGGGCGGGACGGCCCGATTTCCCCGC
Source organism: Albimonas sp. (assembly GCF_055129145.1). Lineage (NCBI taxonomy): Bacteria > Pseudomonadati > Pseudomonadota > Alphaproteobacteria > Rhodobacterales > Paracoccaceae > Albimonas > Albimonas sp. Next base: position 10,368 of record NZ_JBSRTQ010000076.1, read on the forward strand.
TGCAGCCGTGCTGCGGGATGCCGCAGGGGCCACCTTGCGCCGCTGCGGGCATCGACCCCGACGCGCCCCTTGTGGGCATCCTTGCAGCCGCCTTCTGAGTTCTTCCGCAGGGCCACTATGGAAGCCGCCTGGCCCCCGTTACCGCAAGATTTCGGGGGTCTTTTTTTTATGCCAGACAGTTGGGCGGGTTCGGCGGGCGGTGAAATTTGCCCTTGGTGTTCTTCATGTAAGCCGGAAGACGCTTCTTTTCGTCAAGGTAGCGGTCGTAGTTCGTCACGCGGCTTTCGTCGTGGTGGCTTTCGTGAAAATGGGCTTCGGCAACGAAAGCATCGCAGCGGGCGCAGAACCAAAGCGAAGCGTCGTCTTCCTTTTGGTCGCCATGAAGATAGTATCGCAAGCTTCACCCCTTCAAAGTTCGGGTTAAGTTCGCATTCTGTCTTTAAATTAGTGGCGAAGCAACTGCGGTCGGTAGCGGCGATAGGGCGGTTTTTTCGTCGCGGTTATCGTGTAAGGTCATAGCTGCACCGAAAGCGGGGAAGTCATAGAAAAGTATATAATCTATTTTTTCCTTAAATCGTTGTTGATTTTGGCGTCATGCTGGCCCCCTTCCGCTCCTATAATTGGCCTGATTGGCTCGTGCGATTTGTCGATTTTTGCGTTGAAATGGTGAATGGAGTATGAGTTGCGGACGTAGTCTTGGTATTGCTCATCATCTTCTGGGCACATATGCCCCTTGCCGCCGTCATTTCTTGGCCCGCCATGTATTTTTCAGGACGCTACTTCGCCCGCATGTCTGACCGCATGGACGAACGAGCCCGTGAAATCAAACGGCAAGGATGGGAAGCGCATCGGAAGAAAGAAGACGACGCCCGAATGGCGGGGAAGCAGGACGATTGGCCGTAGGATCGTTCGGCCCCCTTCACGTTCGCATGATCGTTTCCGACCTGTCGCAGCGCCGGGAGGGCCGCTTTCAGGGGCGTTCGGTCATGGGTAATTTGTGGGTAGAGATTTTCAACCCTGCGTATGATTGATTAAAATCAACACCTTAAATAGGCATGATGGCAACCTGCCGAGGCGCCGGCCTCGTTCCACGGGCGGATTGCGCCGATCCACCCGACGTCCCGAAGGTTGCAGGGGCTTCGGGCCTGTGGCCGCCGGAGACGAGCCTGATCGCATCCACGCCACATGCCCGGACGGCTCGCGTGCGCCCCTTCGGCGGACGAGATCATGGGCGGCGCGAAGGGGGGGCGAGGCGGTCGGCAGGGCCGCCCCACACGCCGCAGCGCGGGCGGGCGACGCCGCGATCCGGACGGCGACCTCGCTTCAGGCGGCGACGGGGGCGCAGGTGGCGGAACGCTCGAACAGCGCGGCGGAACGGGCGGCCTCCGCCCGGATCCACAGGGCGAAGCGCCGCTCCGACGGGGTCCAGGGCCGCCGGTCGGCCGCGCGGCACAGGCGGTGGACGCTGCCGATGGCGCGCGCCTCGGCGCAGGGGGCGAGACCGCGGGCGGGCAGATAGGGCTCGGAGATCAGCGGCGCCGCCAGCGCCACGCCGAGGCCGGCCGCGGCCGCCTCGTAGGCGAGCTGCTGGGTGGGGAAGTCGATGCGCCGTCGCCCGGGGTCGCGCCGCGCAGGCCCGCCGCCGCCCGCCGAAAACCACCGTTCCCACGAGCCGCCCGGCTCCGACACGCCGATCAGCACCCGTTCGGCGAGGTCGTCCTCGCCGCTCGGCGCCGCGCGTCCGTCGGCGAGGCGAGGCAGGCAGACCGGGGCGGCGCGCGAGGCGTAGAGCGGCTCGGACCAGCACGAGGCCGGGGCCTCGGCCCCGCCCCAGATCGCCAGATCGACGGCGCCGGAGCGCAGGGCGTCCGGATCGCGGGTCGGCGCCACATCGACCTCGATCCCATGGTCGCGGGCGAGGTCGGGGAGGCGGCGGAAGAGCCAGCTCGAGGCGAAGGAATGGGAGGCGGCGATGCGCAGCGGTCGTCCCCCGGCGGCGTCGCGCTCCAGCGCCAGGGTCGCCTCGCGGATCGCGGCGATGGCGGGCTCGACCGCGGCGAGATAGGCGCGGCCCTCGGCGTTGAGCCGGGGCGTGGGGGCGGCACGGTCGAAAAGCGCGCGCCCCAGAAACCCTTCCAGCCCCGCGATGCGCCGGCTGACGGCGGAGGGGCTGAGCGCGAGGTCGCGCGCCACCGCCCGGAACGACCCCGCCCTCGCGGCGGCGACGAACACTTCGATCGATTCCAGCGGAGGCGCTTTGCGGAGCATGAGCCCAGCATAGCGGAGACCTGCGGCGGTTTTATTGCAGTCGGGCGAGGTGGCGGCGCGCCGCGGCGTTTTCCGGCGCCTCGCCCCCCGCCCAGACCCCGCGGAAACGACGCCGCGACCGAGACCGCGGGCGCGCCGCCCGGGCTTCAGGCCGTTTGCCGCGCCCGCTCCGCCCACGCCTCCAACGCCACCCGACGACCCTCCGCGCCGAAGACATGCAGTGCGGAGACCGGGGCGCGCAGCACCAGCGGCGAGCCGACCGCAGGGGCGGCGGCGCCCGGCAGGCGGGCGACGAGGGCGACGGCGCCGGCCTCCCCGGCCGCGACCTGGACCACGGTCTCGGCCCCCAGCCGCTCCACATGGGCGACGGCGCCGCGAATGGCGACCTCTCCGGGGCCGGGCTCGCCGGGGGTCAGCGCCTCGGGACGCAGGCCGATCGTGGCGGGGCCTTCGGGAGCGCCGGCGGGGGCCGGCAGCGTGAGGCCCGCGGCGGCGAAGCGGGCGCCGCGGGGGCCGGGTTCGATCACCCCGGGGATCAGGTTCATCGCGGGGGCGCCCAGAAACCCCGCGACGAAGAGGTCGGCGGGGCGCTCATAGAGCTCCATCGGGGCGCCCTGCTGGCGGATGCGCCCGCCCTCCATCAGCACGATGCGATGGGCCATGGTCATCGCCTCGACCTGGTCATGGGTGACGTAAAGCGTGGTCATGCCGAGCTGGGCCTGAAGGCGCGAGATCTCCACCCGGGCCGAACCGCGCAGGCGGGCGTCGAGATTCGAGAGCGGCTCGTCGAAGAGAAACGCGTGCGGCTCGCGCACGATGCACCGCGCGACCGCGACGCGCTGGCGCTGGCCGCCGGAAAGCGCGCGGGGGCGGCGCGCCAGCAGATGCCCGATCTCCAGCCGCCCCGCCGCCGCGGCGACGGCTTTCGCGGTGTCGGCGCGGGAACGTCCCGCCAGACGCAACGCGAACCCGATGTTCTCCTCGACCGTCATGTGGGGGTAGAGCGCGTAGGACTGGAACACCATGGCGAGGTTGCGCTCGCGGGCCGGCAGGGGGGTCACGTCCCGCCCGTCGATCTCCACCCGGCCTTCGCTGGCCGGCTCCAGCCCCGCCAGCATGCGCAGCGTCGTGGTCTTGCCGCAGCCCGAGGGGCCGACCAGCACCACGAACTCGCCATCCGCGATCTCGAGGCTCAGGTCATCCACCGCGACGGCGTCGCCGAAGCGGCGGGAGAGGTTGCGAAGCGCGATGCGCGCCATGGCTCAGCCTTTCAGTCCGGAGGCGACGAACGTGTCCATCACCCGCCGCTGGAGGATCAGGAACAGCGCGACGGCCGGGATCGACGCCAGCGTCACCCCTGCCATCATCGCGCCGAAATCGGAATAGCCGTCGGATTCGAGGAACTCGCGCAGGCCCATCTGCAGGGTGCGCGACGCCTCGGTCTCGGTCACCAGCAGGGGCCAGAAATACTCGTTCCAGCACTCGACGAAGAGGATGATGGTCAGCGCCGACAGGGCCGGGGCGAGGTTCGGGACGACCACCTTCCAAAGCGCCCGCCAGGGGCCGGCGCCGTCCATCTCGGCCGCGTCGAGCAGGTCGCGGGGGAAGGCGAGCATGTGCTGGCGCAGCAGAAACACCGCGAAGGGTATCGCGAGATTGGGCACGATCAGCGCCGCCCAGGTGTCGAACCACCCAAGCCGCGCCATCAGGATGTAGACCGGGATCATGGTCAGCAGATGCGGGATCATCATCGCGCCCAGCACCATCGCGAAGACCGTGTCCCGGCCCCGGAAGGCGAACCTTGCGAACGCCCAGGCGGCGAGCAGCGCGATGACCAATTGCCCCGACACCCGCAGCACCGTGGTCCCGACCGAGTTCCACAGATAATCCGCGAACCGCGCCTTGCCGAAGAGCGTGGCGAAATTGTCGAAGGTCGGGGCCTCGGGCCAGAGGCTCGGCTGGAACACCTCGGAGGGGGATTTCAGCGCGGTGGCGAGCACCACCGCCACCGGGGCCGCCACCGCGAGGCAGCAGATCAGCAGCACCAGGTGGCCGACGAGGCGCCAGGACCGGGAAAGCTCCATGCGCCTCAGCTCCCGTATTCGACGCGACGGTCGAGCGCGAGGATCTGCGCCGCCGTCACCGCCATCAGCACCGCGAACAGCATCACCGTGCCGGCCGCGCCGGCGCCGACGTCGAAGGTGACGAAGGTGTACTGGTAGACCATATGGAAGAGGTTGGTGGTCGAGTTCTGCGGCCCGCCCCCGGTGAGGATGTCGATGGGGGTGAACACCTGCTGGATGGTGAAGATGACGGTGGAGACCAGCACGAAGAACAGCGTCGGCGTCAGCAGCGGCAGGATCAGTTTCCGCAGGATCGCGCCATCCGACGCGCCGTCCATGCGCATCGCTTCGATCAGGTCCCGGTTGATCGAGGCGAGACCGGCGAGATACAGCAGCATGTTGAAGCCGATCACCTTCCAGCCCGAAATCGCGATGATGGTCCAGATCGCGGTGTCGGCGTTGTTGAGCAGCGCGGGCAGCTGGATGCCGACGACCCCCAGCCACTGGCGCGCGTAGCCGAAGATCGGGTTCAGGATCCACAGGAAGGCGATGGCGACCGCCACGAAGCTGATCAGCGTCGGCAGGAACAGGATCGCCCGGTAGGCGTGGCCGCGCGCGCCCAGCGACCACACGAAGACCGCCAGCGGGATCGGGGCCAGCACCTTCAACGGGATCGAGGCGCCCACATAGATCAGCGAATTCACCCAGGCGTGCTCGAACAGGGTGGAGCTCGCCACACGGGAATAGTTGTCGAGGCCCACGAAGCGCGCGGGCTGGTCGGGGTTCAGGTTCCACTCGGTCAGCGACAGGGCGAAAGTGTGGATCAGCGGCCAGTAGACGAAGATCCCCAGCCCCAGCAGCATCGGCGCGAGGTAGAGCCAGGGGGCTGCGCCTGCGAGGCGCAGGCGAAGGGGGCGCGCCGCGGCGCCCCCTCCCTGCCCGGCGGCGGCGGGACGCGCCGCCGCCGGGCCCGCGAAAGCGGCCTCGCTCACTGGGTCGGCCGGTTGGCGGCGAGCGCGGCGTTCACTTCGGCCACGACCTCGGGCACGATCTCGGAGGCCGGGCGCTTGGCGGCCCAGAGCTCGTCGAGCATCGCCCGGATCAGGGTCTGCGCCTCCAGCGTCCCCTTGGCCGGCCAGACGGCGGTGGGCACGGTGTCGGCCATCTGGTCGATCACCGGGCGGACCAGCGGGAAGTCCTCCACGTATTTCGCCATCGCCGGGTCGGTCAGCGGATCGCGCACCAGCGGCATGTAGCCGGACTCGCGCGCCCAGCGGTTCGCGATCTCCTTGCCGGAGATGAAGCGCAGCAGCCGCACCGACGCCTCGCGACGCGCGCCCTCGGGGGCGTAGAGCATCAGGGCGGCGCCGGAATTGTTCACCCGGCGCGGCGCGTCGTGGAAGAGCGGGTAGTTGCCGACGCCGAGCCCGAAACGCCCCTCGGACGCCGCCACGAACGGGCGCAGCGCGGCGGACGAGGTGATGTAGATCCCCATCTGCCCGCCCGAGAACGCCGCCGTCCACTCGCGATCCGACGCGATCGGCATCGCGCCGGATTTGGCGAGATCCTGCCAGTATTGCAGGGCCGCGATCCCCTCGGGGCTGTCGAAGCCGGCGTGCGTGCCGTCCTTGCTGAGATATTCGGCCCCGGCGTTGGTGGTGATCACCATGGTGCCGTAGTCGCCCATCGAGGCGTGCAGATGCGCGGCCCCCGGCATCCCGGTCCGCTCATGGATCTGGGTGGCGAAGGCGAGCACCTCGTCCCAGGTCTTCGGCGCCGTTTCGGGATCGAGCCCGGCCTTCGCGAAGATGTCCTTGTTCCAGTAGACCATGGGCGTGCCGTAGGCGTGGGGGATCGCGTAGATCGCCTCGCCCTCGCGCCCGAGGTCCAGGAAGTTGGGCAGATAGGCGTCGAGCCAGGCGGCGTCGCCCTCCGACGCCGCGACCATGTCCACGGCCCCGGTGTTGTTGAGGAAGTAGACGATGTTCTTGCCGATCACCGTGGCGATGTCGACGGGCCGGTCGGCGGCGAGCGCGGCCTGGACCTCGGCGGTGATCTGCTCGGACTGCTTGAAGATGTCGCGCACCTTCACGTCCGGATTGGCGGCCTCGAACTCGTCGAGGATCGCCCGGAACGCGTCGTAGTTGGAGGTCTGGTAGTGGTAGAAGGTGATCTCGGTCGGGTCCTGCGCAAGCGCCGGGGTCGCGGCGGCGGCGAGGCCGATCGCGGCGAAGCGCAGGGCCATGCGGCGGGTGATGGGGCCGATCATCGGTCGCTCCTCGAGTGCTGCGGCGCGGAGGGCGCGCCCCCGGCCGAGTGTGACGGGGCGCGGCGACGCCCCCATGTCGGTTCCGTATCGGTTTCGCGACGCCGCGTTCGGGCGGGTCCGCCGGGGGGCTGCGTCGGGGCGGAAGCTGGACCGGATCGGGGGCGGGGCGTGAGCGCGGATCGCGCAACGCCTGTTGCGCGATACGCAACGCGCGCGGGGGGCGGGCGGGGTTAGGGTCGCGCCGCCGGGACCGAACCCGGCGACAGAACAGGAAGCGCCCATGTCCGGCCTCAGGATCGTCCAGATCTCCGACACCCACCTCGCCCCCGGCCAGGACGAAGTGGACGCCAATTTCGACGCGCTCGCGGCGTGGATCCGGGCGGAAAAACCCGACCTGGCGGTCCATACCGGCGACGTGACCCGCGACGCCCCCGGCGCGCCCTCGGAACTGGCCTACGCGGCCGAGCGGCTGGCCGCGCTGGACGTCCCTCTGCTGGTTCTGCCCGGCAACCACGATGTCGGCGACAACCCGGGCGACGGCGGCTACGTCTCCGCCTCGCCGGTCGGCCCGGGGCCGCTGGCCGCCTGGGGTGAGGTTTTCGGGCCGGATCGCTTCGCCACCGACGTCGCCGGCTGGCAGGTTGTGGGGCTGAACGCCCAGCTGCTGAATTCCGGCCTGCCCGAAGAGGCCGCGCAATGGGACTGGCTCGAAGGCGTGCTCGCCGGCCCCGGGCCCGTGGCGCTCTTCATCCACAAGCCGCTCTTCCGCCTCGCCCCCGACGAGCCGGCGGACGAGACCCCTTACCGCTATGTGCCGATGGCCGCCCGCGACCGCCTGATGGGCCTGATCCGCGGCGCGGGGGTCAAGATCGTCGGCTGCGGCCATGTCCACCAGACCCGCCAGGTGCAGGCCGAGGGCGTGACCTATGGCTGGGCCCCGGCCTCGGCCTTCTTCATCCCCGACGCCCACCAGCCGCGGATCGGCGACAAGGTCTGCGGGCTGCTCGACTGGCGACTGGGCGCGGACGGCTCGGCGACCTGCGAAGCGGTGCGCCCGGCCGGCATGGGCGATCTCGACATCACCCAACTGCCCAAGATGTATGGCTGAAAGGGGGGACGGCGGGCGGGGCGACGGTCCGAAGGACCGAGCGCCCGACCCGTCGTCCTTCGGCGCACCGGGCGATCGCCGCGCGTCTCGCGAAGATGGGCCGGAAGGGGTCTGAGAAGCGTCGCCTCGCCCCTCAGGCCGGTGCGCGAGGGCGCCACCCGCTTCGCAGGCGAAGGAAAACACATCGCCGAGATCGCAAGGCTTGCAAAAGCGTAAGCCCCGCCGGCGCCGGGCGGCTTCGCGATGACCCGGGCCGGGAAGGAAATCCGGCGGTCGCGCAACCTGCTCCGGTCGGCCGCGGAGGGCGGGCTGACGATGGTCGTCGGGGCGCCGGGGATCGACGAGACCGAAACCCTTGCGCACCTGCGCGGGCGCTTCGTCAGAGCGCGGCGTATCTTCGGATCGCGAAGGGCGAGGGACGGCCGTTGAGCCTCGCCTGCGGAATCCTGCGCGCCATGGGCGGGGAACCGCACTCGGACGGTTGGTTCCTGAGCGGCGGCCTGACCTGCGCGCGAGCGGCGGGCGGTATGCGCAGGACGCTTTTCGGGGGCGGAAACCGGCGCCGCCGGCGCGCTTGAGGCCCTCCTTTCGTCCTGCGGCTTATATCCCGGATCGATCACGCCCTCGCGGGTGCGCTTGAACCGGGAGGTTCGGCGTCCTACCCCTTTAGAGCGCACGCCTCGTGACCCGGGAGAGATCGTCGATGCCGCACCCGACCGCCGACCAGGCCCGCCCTTCGTTCCGCCTGCACCGGCGCGCCGTGCTCTTGGGCGGCGCGGCTTTCGCGGGGCTGGGGCTCGGCCGCGCGCCCTTCGCCCGGGCCCAGGCCCAGGCTTCGACCCAGGCGCGACCGGACGCGGACGGGGTGATCCGATCCCACGGCATCTCCACCTTCGGCGAACTGAAATACCCGGCCGACTTCGCGCATTTCGACTTCGTGAACCCCGACGCGCCCAAGGGCGGGACCTGGTCGGGGCGCGGCACCGGCGCGTCGAACACCTTCGACAGCCTCAACCCGTTCATTCTGAAGGGCGAGCCCGCCCAGGGCCTCGGCGCGCTCTTCGACACCCTGCTCACCGGGTCGCCGGACGAGGCCGACGCCGCCTACGGCCTGCTGGCCGAAACCCTCGAATATCCCGAGGACCGGTCGTGGATCACCTTCCACATGCGGCCCGAGGCGACGTTTTCGGACGGATCGCCGGTCACCGCGCAGGACGTGGTCTGGACCTTCGAGACGCTCAAGACCAAGGGCACGCCCGCCTACCGGCTGCGGCTGCGCGACGTGGCGGGCGCCGAGGCGCTGGACGACCGCACCGTGAAGTTCACCTTCGCCGACGGCGTCTCCACCCGCGACCTGCCCGACCTGGTCGGCGGCCTCGCCATCCTGTCGGCCAAGTGGTGGGAGGGGCGGGACTTCGAAGCCTCGTCGCTCGATCCCATCCTCGGGTCCGGCCCATATCGCGTCGACATCGCCGAGCCCGGGCGGCGGATCGTGTTCGCACGCCGCGACGACTACTGGGCGAAGGACCTCGCGCCCAACGTGGGGGCCAACAACTTCGACCGCTACGTCTTCGAGTATTTCAAGGACTACACCGCCGCCTTCGAGGCCTTCAAGGGCGGCGCGTATCTCTTCCAGGAGGAGTTCTTCTCCAAGCTCTGGGCCACCGAATACAACTTCCCCGCCATCCGCAAAGGCTGGGTGAAGCAGGAGATGCTGCCCGACGGCCGCCCGTCCGGCACCCAGGGCTTCTGGTTCAACATGCGCCGCCCCCAGTTCCAGGACCCGCGGGTCCGCGAGGCGCTGGCCATGGGCTTCGACTTCCAGTGGTCGAACGACACCCTCTTCTACGGTCTCTACAAACGCACCGAGAGCTTCTTCGAGAACTCGCCGATGGCCGCCTCCGGCACGCCCTCGCCCGAGGAGCTGGCCCTGCTCGAGCCGCTGCGCGCCGACCTGCCCGACACGGTCTTCGGCGAGGCGGTGCGCCCGCCGGTGACCGACGCGTCGGGCTCCGACCGCCGCCTGCTGCGCAGCGCCTCGAAGCTGCTGGAGGAGGCCGGGTGGAACGTGGTCGACGGCATGCGGCGCAACGCGGCCGGCGAGACGCTGAAGGTCGAGTTCCTCGACGACAGCCCGACCTTCCAGCGCATCGTCGCGCCGTTCATCGAGAACCTGAAGAAGATGGGCGTGGACGCCAGCCTGCGCATCGTCGACGCGGCCCAGTATCAGCAGCGGCAGGAGGATTTCGACTACGACGTCGTCCCCGGCCGTTTCGTGATGTCGCTGACCCCGGGGCCGGAGCTGCGCCAGCTGTTCGGCTCCGAATCCGCCGACCAGCGGGGGACGGCGAACCTGACCGGGCTGGCGAACCCCGCCGTCGACGCGCTGATCGCCGACATCGTCGCGGCGAAAAGCCGGGAGGAGCTGGACGTCGCGGCCCGCGCGCTCGACCGCGTGCTGCGGGCGCTGCACATCTGGACGCCGAACTGGTACAAGGGCAGTTACACCATCGCCTACTGGGACGTGTTCGGCAAACCCGACCGGCAGCCGCCTTACGCGCGCGGCGACGGCTACTGGTGGTGGGACGAGGAAAAAGCCGCGAAGCTGGAAGCGGAGGGCGCGCTGTGACCCCGGAAGAAGCGATGATCCTGATCGGCCTGGCCGGCGCGGTGGCCGCGGCCGCCACATCCCTGGGCGGCGGGGGCGAGCGGCCCCGGCCGATCCCCGTGCGCGCCGACGACGACGAGCGGCGCGACCGCGACGGCGAACGCGAAAGCGCGCGTCGCCACCGCCATGACCGGACCCGGGGCTGAGTTGGGCGCCTACATCCTCCGCCGCATCCTGCTGATGATCCCCACTCTGCTGGGGATCATGGCGATCAATTTCGCGGTCATCCAGTTCGCCCCCGGCGGCCCGGTGCAGCAGATCATCTCGCAGCTCAACGACCCCAACTCGTCCACCGACCGCTTCTCGGGCGGCGGCCAGGGCGAGGCGGGCGGCGGCGGCGGGGCGGCCAGTTCCGAATACCGCGGCGCGCAGGGGCTCGATCCCGACTTCATCAAGGAGCTCGAAAAGCAGTTCGGCTTCGACCGTCCGCCGCTGGAACGTTTCGGCCTGATGATCTGGAACTACGTGCAGTTCGATTTCGGGGAGAGCTACTATCGCTCGATCTCCGTCATCGACCTGATCCTCGAGAAGATGCCGGTCTCGGTCAGCCTCGGGCTGTGGACCACGCTGCTGAGCTATCTGGTGTCGATCCCGCTCGGCATCCGCAAGGCGGTGCGCGACGGGTCGACCTTCGATGCGTGGACGTCGGGCGTGGTGATCGTGGGCTACGCGATTCCCGGGTTTCTCTTCGCGGTGATGCTGCTGATCTTCTTCGCCGGCGGCTCCTACCTTCAGGCCTTCCCGCTCAGGGGACTGACCTCGGACGGGTTCGCGCAGATGTCCTGGCCGCAGAAGGCCGTCGACTACCTGTGGCACATCGCGTTGCCGGTGCTGGCGATGTCGATCTCGGGCTTCGCCACGCTGACCTTGCTCACGAAAAACTCGTTCCTCGACGAGATCCGCAAGCAATACGTGATGACCGCGCGCGCCAAGGGGCTGACCGAGCGCAAGATCCTCTATGGCCACGTGTTCCGCAAC
>NZ_JBSRTQ010000077.1:0-21543 GCF_055129145.1 Albimonas sp.
TCGGCGCCGGGTCGCGCCGCCGCGCGTGTCCAAGGCCGCGCCGCGATGCGGCCGGTCCCGCACCCGGGCTTGGTCCGCGCCGGGCCGGGGGGCATGGCCTTCCAAAAACCTGATCTGAGCTTGCGGACCTAACGCTTAACCATTCGCAAACCATCGGGCGGCGCCTCAGCGCCAGGAACCCGCGCCGCCCCATCCGCCCCGAGGCGGCGACGCATGCGCCCCCGGCGCCGCGCCGCGCGGGCGCTTCGGATCCGCTCTCGGTCCGCCTGTCGCGCGGCCTCCCGGACGCGCCGCAAAGCGCCGCCGCTTCAGGCGAAATAGCTGGCGATCACCCGCGCATAGACCGCCTTCAGCCGCTCGATCTCGTCCACCGGCGCGTATTCGTCGGTCTGATGCATGGTCAGCCCGGTCAGCCCGAACTCCGCCACCGGGCAATGCGCCTTCACGAACCGCGCGTCCGACGTCCCGCCCGACGTCGACAGCTCCGGCGCCGTCCCCGTCTCCGCCTCGATCGCCGCGGACAGCAGCGCCGACAGCGTGCCCGGCGGGGTCAGAAAGCTCTCCCCGCTGATCCGCGAGCGCACCTCGAACGCCACCCCGCTTTCCGCCCCGGCCTTCGCCGCCTCCGCCTCCAGCCACGCGACCAGCGCCGCCCCCTCATGGGCGTCGTTGAAGCGGATGTTGAGCCGGGCCGAGGCCTCGGCCGGGATCACGTTGGAGGCCATGTTGCCGGTATCGATTGAAGTCAGCGCGAGCGTCGAGGCCTGGAAATGCGCGGTCCCCGCATCCAGCTCATGCGCCGCCAGCCGGGCGCAGAGCGCGGCGAGCGGCGGCAGCGGGTTCAGCGCCATATGCGGATAGGCCGAATGCCCCTGCCGCCCGCGCGCCACGATCCGGGCGTTGAGCGACCCGCGCCGCCCGATCTTGACCATGTCCCCGAAGGTCGCGCGCGAGGTCGGCTCGCCCACCACGCAATGATCGACCCGCTCGCCGGCTTGCGCCATCCAGTCGAGCAGGGCGACCGTGCCGTCCTGCGCGTCGCCCTCCTCGTCGCCGGTGATCATCAGCGCCAGCGAGCCGCGCACCCCGCCTCGCGCCGCCTCGATGGCCGCCGCGATCCAGGCGGCGACGCCCGATTTCATGTCGCAGGCCCCGCGGCCCCAGACCTTGCCCTCGGCGATCTCGCCTCCGAAAGGCGGACGGGTCCAGGCCGAGACGTCGCCCGTCGGCACCACATCGGTATGCCCGTTGAAGCCGAGCACCGGCCCCTGCTCCCCGAACCGCGCGTAAAGATTGGCGATTCCCGCCCGGTCGACCCGCGTGCACCGAAACCCCTCAGCCTCCAGCATCCCCTGCAGCAGGACCAGCGCGCCGCCCTCCTCAGGCGTCACGGAGGCGCAACGCACCAGCTCGGCGGTGAGGGCGACGGGATCGACGGGGTCGGACATGGGGAGGGCCTCCTTGGCAAGCGGCTCGGAGACTGGGGCGCCGGCGCCGCCCTTGGCAAGCCGGGCCGCGCGACCGCCGCTCCGAGGTTTTTGGCGAGGCGCCCGCGCGGCCGGTCCCCGGGGGCGCGTGAGGCGCCGTCTCGGGTCGGAGCGCACGGGAAAGACCGCCACGGCGCCCGGACCGGAACCGGGAAACCGCCCGACCAGGCGCCCCGGTCCCGCGCCGCGCGGGTGGGACGGCGCCGATGGCGCCCCGGTCGTCGCGCGGCTCCCGCCCCCGCGGCGCGGGCCGTCAGTCGTAGAAGGGCTGCACCTGCGCCACGATCACCGCGTTGTCGGCGCGCGCGCGGTCCATCAGGGCGCGATCCTCCGGCCCGATCTCCTCGCCGGCCTCGAGGCGCTCCTCGAGCGTGCCCCAGCCGGTGACCTCCAGCGGGTTCATCTCGGCGGTCTTGAGCACCGCCACCGTCTCGCGCACCGCCTCGGCCTCGTCGACCCCGGTCGCGTAGCACATCAGCGCCGCTCCCGTGGCGTCCTTGGGCAGCCCGTCGCCGGCGCCGCGCCCCACCTCCACCAGCAGGGTGAACACCTGCTGGGGCCGAGGCGCGCGCTTCACCTTGGCGATCTTTCCGGTTTTCGACTTCGCGGGTTTTTCGCCGCCCGCGCCGCCGCCCTGATCCGCGCCGTCCTGATCCTCGGGCTCGCTCATCATCAGTCGCGCAGCAGGTCGTTGATCGAGGTCTTCGAGCGCGTGCCCGCATCCACCCGCTTCACGATCACCGCGCAATAGAGGCTCGGCCCCGGCTCGCCCGAGGGCAGCGCCTTGCCGGGCAGCGAGCCCGAGATCACCACCGAATAGGGGGGCACTTCGCCCATGAAGATCTCGCCCGTCGCCCGGTCGATGATCTTCGTCGACTGGCCGAGGAACACGCCCATGCCCAGCACCGAGCCTTCGCGCACGATCACCCCCTCGACGACCTCGGAGCGCGCCCCGATGAAGCAGTTGTCCTCGATGATCGTCGGATTGGCCTGCATCGGCTCCAGCACGCCGCCGATCCCGACGCCGCCCGACAGATGCACGTCGCGCCCGATCTGCGCGCAGGAGCCCACCGTGGCCCAGGCGTCGACCATCGACCCCTCGCCGACATAGGCCCCGAGATTCACGAAGGACGGCATCAGCACCGCGCCCGGCGCGATATAGGCCGAGCGCCGCGCGATCGAGCCCGGCACCGCCCGGAACCCGGCCTTCTTCCACTGCGCCGCGTCCCAGCCGTCCCATTTCGAGGGCACCTTGTCCCACCAGGCCGAGTTCCCCGGGCCGCCCGGGATCGGCGCCATGTCGGTCAGCCGGAACGAAAGCAGCACCGCCTTCTTGAGCCACTGGTTCACCACCCAGGTCCCGTCGGCCTCGCGCTGGGCGACGCGCGCCTCGCCCGCGTCCAGCAGGGTCAGCGCCGTCTCCACCGCGTCCCGGGTCTCGCCCCTGGTGGCGGAGCTGACGCCGTCCCGCGCTTCCCAGGCGGCTTCGATGGCGGATTCGAGCGCGGCGTGGGTGCGGGTCGCGGCGGGGGTCATGGCGGGTCTCCGTAATCGGGGGGCGGACGCTGGGTCAGGCGAGCGGGCGGGCATCGCATCGGGTTCGGCCGCAGGCTATAGAGGGGGCGGGGACCGCGCGCAATCTTCCCGCGCCTCCGTCCCCGCCGCAACGCCCGTCCCGCACGCCCGGGGCCCCGCCCGAACATCCCCCGCCGCGCGCGCCGCGCCGGCCCCCGATCCGCGAAAGCCCGACCCCGCCATGCCCGACACGACGCCGAAATCCCCCTTCGACCCCGAGGCCGAGCGCGCCCGCGCCGAGGAGCGTCACTCCGTCTTCCGCTCCGCCCAGCAGGATATCGCGTCGGCCGACCGCCAGCCGCGCACGCCCCAGACGGAATCCCCCGCCTATCAGCTCAGTTTTCGCGACCCCGAATTCCTCAAGCGCGAGGATCTGCGCCCGGTCCGCCTCCAGCTCGAACTTCTGAAGGCCGAGCTGCTGATGACCGAAGCCGGCATCGACACCACGGTGGTCTTCTTCGGCGGCGCCCGCATCCCCTCGCCCGAACGCGCGTCGGAGGCCCGCACCCCCGCGCTCGCCGCCCTCGCCAAATACTACGAGGAGGCCCGCCGCTTCGCCGTGCTCTGCACCGAAGCCTCGCTCGCCGCCGGCGGCCGGCGCCATGTCATCGTCACCGGCGGCGGTCCGGGGGTGATGGAGGCCGGCAATCTCGGCGCCCATCAGGCCGGCGGCCGCTCCATCGGCCTCGGCATCGTGCTGCCCCATGAAAGCGCGCCCAACGCCTACGTCACTCCCGAACTCAGCTTCAATTTCCACTACTTCGCCATCCGCAAGATGCACTTTCTGATGCGCGCGGAGGCCATCGTCGCCTTCCCCGGCGGCTTCGGCACGCTGGACGAGCTCTTCGAGGCGCTGACCCTGATCCAGACCCGCCGCATGGCCCCGGCGCCGGTGCTGCTCTTCGGCGAGTCCTTCTGGCGCTCGATCCTCGATTTCGAGGCGCTGGCCGCGTCCGGCACCATCGCCGACGCCGATCTGGAGCTTTTCCGCTTCGTCGAGACCGCCGAGGAGGCGTTCGAAGCCCTGCGCCCGACCTTCGAGGACGCCGACGCCGCCGCCGAAAAGCTCGGCTGAGGCCCCTCCGGGGCGGGTGACTGGGGCCGGTGACTGGGGCCGGTGACTGGGGCCGGTGACTGGGCAGGGCAGGGCTCCCCTCACACCGGCTTGCGCACCCGCATCATCAAAAACACCGGGCGCCGCTCCAGCTTCGCGAACTGCTTGGGGTCGGCGTCCCGGAACGCCTCGGTTGGGCGCGGCTCCAGCACTTCGTCGATCATCAGCCCCGCGCGGATCGGCGCCATCAGATAGGCCGTCAGCGGCCGGCGGATGGACGGCACCCGCACCGGGGCCCCGAACCCGCGCCACACCGCCGCCACCGGCTCCACTTCGAAATAGCGCTCGGTCTTGAAATATTCGGCGTCGGACGCCGGATGCGCCGCCGAGACCACCGCCAGGCCCCCCGGCCGCAGCGCCCGGGCGAATTCGGCGAAAACCGCGTCCCAGTCGGCCACGTGATCCAGACACAACGGCGCGATCACCACATCCGCCCAGCCATCCTCGACCGGCAGCCGCCCTTCCAGGGACGCCAGCACCCGCCGCGACCGCGCCCCATAACCCGCCAGCCGCGCCCCGGCATGCTCCAGCATCCGCGGCGAGATGTCGAAAGAACAGACCTCCGCCGCCCCCCGCTCCAACATCGCCTCCGCATAGATCCCCGGCCCGCAGCCGGCGTCGAGCACCCGCGCCCCCGCCAGATCCGGCAGCAGCGACAGGGTTGCGGGGCGGTCGTAGAAGGCGTTGTGCGGTTTCGCGGGCGCCTGGTCGGCGAAGGCGTCGGCGAGACGCTCATAGGCGTCGAGGGCGCGGGGGGCGAGGGCATGGGGGGGCGGCGGCGCGTCGGTCACATCAGCTCTCCCGATCCGGGCGGAGCCCGGGTTCTGACCGCCTGCGGCCTGCCCGAGCAAGCGCGCGCGCCGCGGCGGATACGCGCATCGGTCCGCGGGGACGGTTTCGACCGGGATGTTTCGGCCGGGATGCTGTGGACGAAAAATTCGTTGAGGCGAACGGAAAGCGGGGCGCCCCGCGCGCCTGTGGGGGCGGGCGCGCAGGGCTCGCCGCCGTCGCGCCGGTTGGGGACCCGGGCGATGGCGACGTCGACCCGCCGGAAAGCGGGGCCCGCAAACGACCGTCGGGTACGGCCGCTGCGGAGTTGGCGCCATGAAGCAACTCTGGGGCGCCGTTACGCAAAGTGCACGCGGGTCACGCGGCGAACCGCGTCACCCACCGACCGCCGCCGCTGGGGTCTCGGCGACGACCGGATGACGAGACGACACCCGCCTGGCGGCGGTCGCCGGGCCGGGTCGTCGTGCGAAAATTGTTCTGGGGTCTCCCTCGCGTCTTGACGCACCGGGAACCCCTGATCGGCGCCCGCCGGCAATCGGGACGGGCGCAGGGTCGACCGCGTCGGCGATGCTCGGAAAAACCGATCCGGCATCCATCGCGAGTCCTTCCTAGACCCGCGGCGCCGTCGCATCGTTGACGTTCGCGTCACTTAATGTTCGAAGCCGGTCGCGCAAGTCCTTTCCAGGAAATTTCCGCATTCATTCCGGACGCGCCCGCCGGGCCGGGGCCGAACCCGCCTGCTGGAACCGCCGGACGAGCAGATCGTCGTCCTCCGCCGCCACGCCCCCGCCGGCGACGAAAACGGCGACGTCCGATGAGGCCCCCGGGGTCGAAAGGCGCATCGCGAACTCCCTTTTTGCAGCGGACTTCGCCGCTGGGTTGCGGGGCTTGGGGGAGGCGTCGCCATCGCGCGAGCGCGGCGCCGCGGCGTTGGCGGGAAGTTGCCCCGCAAACTTCTCCGCCACGAGTCCCGCAGGTGCGTGATGCGGCCGCCACGGGAAGCCGTGCGGCGCCGCGTCGACCCGGCGTCAGCCCGATTCGGGACGCCGCCGGCCCGTCCCGTCGATCCGCCCCCCGGTCAGGGGGCCGACAGCCCCAGCGCCACCGCCCGCAGCGCCGCCGAGACCCGGTCGCCGACCTCCAGCTTGGCGAAGATCCGCCGCAGATGAGTGTCGACCGTGTGCGACGAACAGCCGAGGATATCGCCGATCACCGGGTTCGACTTGCCCCGCACCACCCAGTGCATCACCTCGCTCTCGCGTGGGCTCAGCGACGGCGCGCCGGGCCCGACGAGCGGCGCGTCGGCTTCTTCGGACAGGCGTATGGCGGCGGAATGGGCGATCTGGCAGGCGGTGCGGAACAGCTGCGTCCGGGTCGGATCGGGCGGGCCGCGAAGCGGGTCGAAACCCGCGGCGCAGACCGCGTCCCGCCCCCCTTCGCCGTAGACGCCGAAGATGATCGCGTCGTCGGCCGCGTTGCGTCGCGTGCGCGTCAGGAACGCCGTCTCGCCCTCCGACAGCCCCGTCGCCCAGTCGTCTTCTCGGAACCGGAACGGCTCCAGGCGCTGCAGGGCGATCCGCAGCACCGGGTCGGCCCTGTGCAGGTTGAGCCGGGCGTAGTCGGTCTCGAACCGCTCATGCAGGCCGTCGGTGACCCGCAGCACCGGGGCGGCGCTCAGGTCCGGCCCGTGCTCGACCAGCCGGAGATTGACGAAGCCGAGCGCGCGGGCGAAGGCGAGGCCTGCGGCCCGGATCTCGCCGCGGGTCTTCGCCGTCTCCACGGCGCGCACAAAGGCCCGAAACAATGACGCATCCATGTCGAAAAACTAGCGCGATCAACCCTGGGGCGACAAGCAGGGGAATGCGTCGCGCTCGGACAAATCGCGTTATGCGCGGAGATCTGGCGGGGAGGTCCGGATTTCGGCGCGATCGTCGCGTCGGGCGGCCGCGCCCTTCGGACGGCGGCGCGGGAATCGCCGCCCCGCAGGCCTTGCCGACCCCCGTCGCAGCCCCTAGCTTCGGACCAACGGCGCCCGCACCGGCGCCGGGAAGGATCGTGATGACCGCCGCCGACCTCGCCCCGCCGACCCCCGCCGCCCCGCTGATCGACCCGTTCGCGCGGGCGATCACCTATCTGCGGGTCTCGGTCACCGACCGCTGCGACCTGCGCTGCGTCTACTGCATGTCCGAGAACATGCAGTTCCTGCCCAAGAAGGACCTGCTCAGCCTCGAGGAGCTGGAGCGTCTCTGCTCGGCCTTCGTCGACCTCGGCGTGCGCAAGCTGCGCATCACCGGCGGCGAGCCGCTGGTGCGCCGGGACATCATGACCTTCTTCGAGGCGATGGGCCGGCGTCTGGACTCGGGCGCGCTCGACGAGCTGACGCTGACCACCAACGGCACCCAGCTGCGCCGCTTCGCCAAGCCGCTCTACGCGGCCGGCGTGCGCCGGGTGAACATCTCGCTCGACACCCTCGACGAGGCCAAGTTCAAAGCGATCACTCGCTGGGGCCGCTTCGCCCAGGTGCTCGACGGCATCGACGCGGCGCTTGAGGCCGGGCTAAAGGTCAAGATCAACGCCGTGGCGCTGAAGGGCGTCAACGACTCCGAGATCCATTCGATGACCCGCTGGTGCCACGCCCGCGGCATGGACCTGACCTTCATCGAGGTCATGCCGATGGGCGACATGGGCGAGGAGGACCGCATCGACCAGTATTACCCCCTGACCGAGGTCCGCGCCGACCTCACCCGCGAGTTCACCCTGACCGACATCCCGCTGAACACCGGCGGCCCCGCCCGCTACATGCGGGTGGAGGAGACGGGCGGCCGCCTCGGCTTCATCACGCCGCTGACCCATAACTTCTGCGAGTCCTGCAACCGCGTGCGCCTGACCTGCACCGGCCAGCTCTACATGTGCCTCGGCCAGGACGACGACGCCGACCTGCGCGCGGTCCTGCGCGCCTCCCCCGACGACGCCCCCCTTCACGCCGCGATCCGCTCGGCGATCACCCGCAAGCCCAAGGGCCACGACTTCGACTATTCCCGCCAGTCCGTTCGCGGAGAGGTCTCGCGCCACATGAGCGTCACGGGGGGCTGACCTCCCTGCGGTTTCCGGTTTCGCCATGACGGAAATGACCGCAAACTGACTCCCTGTTTCACGGGGGAGCGGTATTGGTGGAGCCGGATTCTTTTCTCGACTATCCCGCGCTGGCGCTCGTCCAGTTGATCGAAGCCTTCCAGGGGCTCGATCTTTGGCAACAGGCCACCTCGGCATCCGCGATGCTGGGCGCGGCGCTTGCGCTCGCATGGCGTGTGGACGTCCTGCGCCGGAAAACGGACCGCGCCGTCGCCGACATCGGCAAGCGCGACGCCGCTGTCGAAGCCGCCGACAAACGGCGCGCCGATGCCGAACAGGCCCTGGCTGCCGCAGAGGCGCTTTCCCCCGAAGGCTTCATCGCGGAACTCGACCGCGCCTATGACCAATATATGCCCTCGCACATGGTCCGCGCCGCAACGGCCTATCTCGCCCGCAACGAGGTCGCCCAGCGGCGCGCGCATGAGGCGATGTTCGCCCACCACCTCGCCTACGCCCCGCTGGACGAGGCCGCCGCCTATCGCGCGGCGCTGCCGCATATCGAGGGGTATCTTCACGCCAGCCCCGACGACAAGCGCGTGCGCGGCCTGCTGGAAGACGTGCGCATCGGGCTGGGCGAGGCGAAGAAGGTTCAGCCCAAGCCGGACGCCTCCCGCAAGATCTCCAACGAAATTCTGGAACACAAGATCCGCGTTGAGCCGGAGGATCTGACCGATCTTGGCATCCTCCACGGCAATCGCGGACGATATCGCCTCGCCGAACTCCTGCTCGGCCATGTCGCGGATCGGGAGCGTCGCGACGCCTTCCCCAAGGCCGAGCGAAAGATCGCCGCGACAAGCGATTGGGCTTGGGCGCTCATCTGCTGCGGCGAGGCGAGCCGTGCGGCGACGGAATTGTCGGCGACGCTGCACGGGGCGGACAAGGACCCGGGCGCCGATCATCGCGTCACCCTTGAGGCGCGATCGAAGTTGGCCTGGGCCTTGCTGCGATCCGGCAAGACTGAGGCCGCGCACAGCCTGCTCATCACGATCATCGGACCGTTGACCAAGATACTCGGCGCCGATGCTCACGAAACACTCTCTTCTCGAGATCGCCTCGCGGAGGCGCAGCTCGCCCAGGGCCGTGCGGCGGAGGCGGAGGCGGCCTTGCGCGCGCTGCTGCCGGACCGGGAGCGGGTGCAGGGCGCGTCGCATCCCGACACGCTCGCCACCCGCGCCTCCATCGCCCAGGCGCAGCTCGCCCAGGGCCGTGCGGCGGAGGCGGAGGCGGCCTTGCGCGTGCTGCTGCCGGAGTTGGAGCGGGTGCAGGGCGCGTCGCATCCGGGCACGCTCAACACCCGCTTCTCCATCGCCCGGGCGCAGCTCGCCCAGGGCCGTGCGGCGGAGGCGGAGGCGGCCTGGCGCGCGCTGCTGCCGGACTACGAGCGGGTGCAGGGCGCGTCGCATCCCGACACGCTCACCACCCGCGCGGTGCTGGTCGCGGGGCGGGCGCGCCTCGGCGATGTCGCGGGGGCGCGGGAGGCGGCGGGGGGGCTGCCAGAGGATCTCGCCGCCGTCTATGGCGACGGGAACCCGAGGATCGGCCGCGTGCTGGTCCCGCTCGGCGAACTCGCCGCGGCGGAGGGGGACCGGGACGCGGCGGCGCGGCGCTTCGATGCGGCGGAGGCGCTCTATCGCGGCAAGCTCGTGCCCGAGGCGTTCCAGTTCCGCGAGCTGGCCGAGGCCCGCGCCCGCTGGCTCCCGACCCCCGCCGAACCGGGCGCCTGACCCCTCGCGCCCTCCAAAAGACCAACCGTTTCGCTTGGCATACGCCCGGCGCATGCCCGGTGCACGCATGTCACCCCCCGATCCCGCCCCCCTGCGGCCTCTCCGCCGCTTTTCTTTTCCGACGCGGCGTGAAAAAGGGAAGCGCCATCCGAACCCAGACCCCGAGAGGACCCCATGGAGATTCGCGAGGCGTATACCTTCGACGATGTGCTGCTTGTGCCCGGGGCCTCGGAAGTCCTCCCCGCCGACGCCGACCTGCGCACCCGCGTCACGAAGGAGATCGAGCTCAACATCCCGCTCCTCTCGTCCGCCATGGACACCGTGACCGAGGCCGACATGGCCATCGCCATGGCCCAGGCCGGCGGGCTCGGGGTGCTGCACCGGAACCTGACCATCGAGCAGCAGTCCGACCAGGTCCGCCGGGTCAAGCGCTTCGAAAGCGGCATGGTTTACAAGCCCATAACCCTCGGGCCGGACCAGACGCTCGCCGACGCGCGGGCCATGCAGGCCCGCTACAAGATCACCGGATTCCCCGTGGTGGACGCGCAGGGCCGCCCCATCGGCATCCTCACCAACCGCGACATGCGCTTCACCGAGAACGAAAACACCCCGGTTCGCGCGATGATGACCCATCAGGACCGCCTGGTGGTCGCGACCGAGCCGGTCACGCCCGAAGAGGCGCGCCGCCGGATGCATGAGCGGCGCATCGAAAAGCTGCTGGTGGTCAACGCGGCCGGCAAGCTCTCGGGCCTCCTGACCATCAAGGATCTCGAAAAGGCGGTGCTGCACCCGCGCGCCTGCAAGGACCGGCTGGGGCGTCTGCGCGTCGCCGCCGCCACCACCGTCGGCGACGCCGGCTTCGCCCGGTCCGAAGCGCTGATCGACGCCCAGGCCGACCTGATCGTCATCGACACCGCGCATGGCCATTCCGCCTCGGTGGCCGAGGCGGTGACCCGGATCAAGCGTCTTTCCAACACCGTGCAGGTGGTCGCCGGCAACGTCGCCACCGCCGAGGCGACCCGCGCGCTGATCGAGGCCGGGGCCGACGCGGTGAAGGTCGGCATCGGTCCCGGCTCGATCTGCACCACCCGCATCGTCGCCGGCGTCGGCGTCCCCCAGCTGACCGCGGTGATGGACTGCGCGGAAGAGGCCGCGCGCCACGGCTCCATGGTCATCGCCGACGGCGGCATCAAGTTCTCCGGCGACCTCGCCAAGGCGATGGCCGCGGGGGCGCATTGCGCCATGGTCGGCTCCATCCTCGCGGGCACCGACGAAGCGCCGGGCGAGCTGATCCTGTGGGAGGGCCGGTCGTTCAAGACCTATCGCGGCATGGGCTCCGTTGGCGCGATGGCGCGGGGCTCCGCCGACCGGTATTTCCAGAAGGACATCTCGGCCGAGAAACTGGTGCCCGAAGGGGTCGAGGGCCGGGTGCCCTACAAGGGCTCCGCCGCCACGGTCGTTCACCAGATGACCGGCGGCCTGCGCGCGGCGATGGGCTACACCGGCAACCGCACCATCGACGAGATGCGGTCGAACTGCCGCTTCGTGAAGATCACCAATGCCGGCCTGCGCGAGAGCCATGTCCACGACGTGCAGATGACCCAGGAAAGCCCGAACTACCGGGTCGGCTGAGGCTTTTCGGGGCGGGTTCTGACGGGGGGCGGCCAGGTCTCGCCGCCCCTTTCGCGTTTCGGCCCTCGGGGGCGTAGAGACGGGCCTGCGTGGCCGCCGCCGCTTCCTCCGGCATCGGCCGGACCCGGCCGATGCGCATCCCGGTCGCCGCGCCCACTTTCGGTCGCCGCCCGTCCACGTATTTCGGGGTCGGCTCGTCCGGCGCCCCCGCTTCCGCCAGCCGCGGGACGCGGAAGCGGGGGCGCGGGGTCGGCGCCGTGCCGGCATTGAGATCCGCGCGCCCCCAGGCGCCTTCGCCCGCGAGCCGCCCGCGATCGCCGCGGCGAAGGCCACGCCGGGAAGGCCGGCGCGCACGGCCCGGAAGGCGAACCATGCGCCGGTGCAATCGAGCGCGGAGCCGGGCCGGCGCCTGCGCCGCTTGCGCGCGCCCCGCGTTCTCCGCCAAGCTGACCGTCCCGCCCTCAGCCCTGCAGGACCCATGCCCGCATCCGCGCTCCTGCTCGTCGCCGTCGTGGTCTTCGCCTATTCGGCGCTCGACCGGCGTCTGTCGTCGACGGCGCTCACCGCGCCCATCGTGTTCCTCGCCCTCGGCTTCGGGCTGGCAGCTGCCGGGGTGGCGCAAGGCGAGGAACCGGTGCTGGCCTTCGATCTGCTGGCCGAGGTATCGCTCGCCCTGGTGCTCTTCGCCGACGCCTCGCGCACCGACGCCCGCGCGCTGGTCCGCGCCCATCTGTGGCCGGCGCGGATGCTGGCGCTGGGCCTGCCGCTGGCCATCGGGTTCGGCGTGCTGGCCGGCATGGTCCTGCTGCCCGGCTGGCCGGTCTGGGAGGTCGCGGCGCTCGCCGCCATCCTCGCCCCCACCGATGCGGCGCTGGGTCAGGCGGTGGTCTCCAACCCCGCGCTGCCGCTCAGGGTGCGCCGGGCGATCACGGTGGAGGCGGGGCTGAACGACGGGCTGGCGCTGCCGGCGGTGCTGCTCTTCGCGTCCCTCGCCGCGGCGGAGGACGGGGGGGCGAACTGGACCGGCTGGCTCGGCTTCGCCGCCGCGCAGATCGGCTTCGGCATTGCGGCGGGGATCACGGTGGGGCTGGTCGGGGGCCGGCTGCTCGTCGCCGCCAGCGCGAAACGCCTCTCCACCGTCGACGCCGAGGGGCTGGCGGCGATGGCCGCGGCGGCCGCCGCCTATTTCCTGGCCGAGAGCCTGGGCGGCAACGCCTTCGTCGCCTGCTTCGCCGCCGGCCTCGCCTTCGGCGACGGGCTGACCGCCGGTCGGGCGCAGCCGATCCGGGCGGGGGCCGCGGCCGCCACGGCGCCGGAGGCCGAACCCGACGTGCCTCTCGGCGGTTTCGTGGCGGAGTTCCTGGAGAACGAGGGACGCCTCCTGGTGCTCGGCGCCTTCCTGCTGATCGGGATGACCCTGCTGCCCGGGGCGCTCGCCCAGGTGGAGCCGGGGGGGCTGGCGCTGCTCGCGGTCTCGCTTTTCGTGATCCGGCCCGCGGCGATCTGGATCGCGCTGGCGGGGACCGGGGCGGGGTGGCGGACGCGGCTGTTTCTGGGCTGGTTCGGGCCGCGCGGCCTCGCCACCGCGCTTTTCGCCCTGCTGGCGCTGGACCGGGGCGCGTTGATCCATGGCGACGCCATCCTGGCGCTGGCGTCCGTCGCGGTGGCGGCGTCGGCGGTGCTGCATGGCGCCTCCGCCGCCCGGTTCTCCCGCGCCTTCGGGCCGGCCCTGGCGCGGGAGGAGGCGGAGCGGGCCCCGCCCTCCGCCGGCCCCTAAGCCTTCACGAACAGCTCCCGCGGGCGGTTGCAGAGGCACTCCGCCGGGCCGTCGTCGCGGATCACGATGGTCTCGGTGATCTCCAGCCCCCAGGCCTCGGTCCAGAGCGCGGGCATGAAGTGAAAGGTCATCCCCGGCTCCAGCGGGGTGTCGTCCGAGAGGCGCAGCGACACCGTCCGCTCGCCCCAGTCCGGCGGATAGCTGAGCCCGACCGCGTAACCGCAGCGCCCCTCCTTCTGCAGCCCCGCCCGGTGCAGCGCCGAATAGAGCGCCCGCGCGATGTCCGAGGCCCGGGCCCCCGCGCGCCCCGCCTCCAGCCCATGCTCGATCCCCTCGGCGACCGCGGAGGCGGCATCCAGAATCTCCTGCGGGGGCTTGCCGAGCCAAACCGTCCGGCAGAACGGCGCATGGTAACGGCGATAGCAGCCCGAGAGCTCGAAGAACGTGGCCTCGTCCTTCGCGAAGGGCCGCCCGTCCCAGGTCAGGTGCGGGGCGGCCGAATCCGGGCCCGAGGGCAGCATCGGCACGATGGCGGCGTAATCGCCCCAGATCGGCTCGCCGTCGATGGTCACGCCGCGGATCGCCTCCGCCATGATCTCGGCCGCCAGCAGGTTCTTGGGCAGGCCCGGCTCGATCCGCTCGAAGGCCACGTCCTGGATATGCTCCGAAATGCGCGCGGCGCGGCGCATGAAGATCAGCTCCTCGTCCGACTTCACCGTGCGCAGGCGATTGACCAGCGCGGTGGCGTCGGAGAGATGCGCCTCAGGCAGCTCATGGACCAGCGTCAGATGGGCGCGGGCCGAGTAGTAATAGTTGTCCAGCTCGACCCCGATGGCGGAGCGGGCGAGGCCAAGCTCGCGCAGCAGGGCGGCGAGGTCCTGCATCGGGTGGCGGTCGACGGCCTGCACGAAGTCGTCGTTATAGGACCGCAGGCGGTCGTCGCCGATCCAGGCGGTGCGCTTGGCGCCCTCGGCGTCCATGCGCCGGCCCCACCAGATCGGGTCGCCGTCATGCAGCACCAGCACGCCCTGATGGACGTAGAAGGACCAGCCGTCATAGCCGGTGAGCCACGCCATGTTGGAGGGATCCTCGCAGAACAGCGCGTCGAGCCCGCGGGCCCGCATCTCGGCGCGGGTCAGGGCGAGACGCCTTGCGTATTCGGCGGCGGAGAAGGCTGGGGTGATCGCCGGCATCTTGGCTCCCTTGTCGGGTGGGGCGGCCGGCGGGGCGGCGGCGCGCGGGACGGGTGCGGAGGCGGATGAGGTGGTGAAACGCCCGGAGCCGAGCCTGCGCCGCGGCGGGCCGCTCTATCAAGGGCGGCGACGGGGCGACCTGGGGCCGCGGGGGCGCCTTCGTCGCGGATCGCGCGGCGCCCGAAGCGACGCGGCCGGGCGCCCGATCCGGACATCGGGCAGGGGCGGGGCGCGCGGCCCGATCCCGACGCGCGCCCGCGGCGCGATCTCGCCTGCGGTGCGGCGCCTGCGGTCTTGCCATCCGGGGAGGCGTGGCGCCACCTCTGGCGGGAGAGTTCCGCCCCGTCGAAAGACCCTGTCGAAGGACCGCCATGCGCCGCCGCCTCCCGTCCGCCTCCCGACCGTCTCCCGGCCCATGAATCTGCGTGGCCGGGCGTCCGTCAGGTCGGGCGCGGGCGGTCCGGCATGAGCCCGGATCAGATCCCGGGGGGGACGCCGCTCGACCTCCTTCAGGTGACGCTGGTGACCCTGGATGCGGCGCGGCTGCATCTGGCGGTGGTCGCGGCGGTCGGCTCGCTGGGGCTGGCGGCGGCCCGCTGGCCGGTCTGCGCGGTGGCGCTCGCGCTGATCGGGGCGGGCCTCGCGGCGAGCGTCGGGCCGGTGTGGCGCGGGGCGCAATCGTCCGAGCCGTCGGCGGTCTCGGCGCCCGCCGCCGCGAGCCCGGCGGACAGCGCCGCGCCGGTCGACATCACCCTGGTCTCGGCCAATATCCGCCGGTCCAATCCGCGGATGGAAGAGGCGCTGGCCGCCCTCGCCGCCCTCGACCCCGACGTGACGCTGCTGATCGAGGCGGAAGGCCTTGCGCCCGGCGACCCCCTCGCCCGCGCGCTGGCCTCGGCCGGGGCGGCGCCGCTCGGCCAGGCGACGCTCCCGCGCCTGAAGTGGATCGATCTCGTGGTGCTGTCGAAGGGCGCGGCGACGCTGGGTCCGCGGATAAAACTCCGCCGGCGCATGCCGGCGCTGACCGTGGTCGATGTCGAGGTCGCGCCCGGGCGCAGGCTGCGGGTGGGGGGGCTGCATTTCAGTTCGCCCTTCGTGCGGAGCCACCTCAACCAGCGTCAGGGCCTCGCCCAGTTCGACCAGATGGCGGCGGATCCGCTGGTGCTCGCGGGGGATTTCAACGCGCCGCCCTGGGGGCCGGAGCTGCCTGCGGTGGCCGAGGCGCTCGGCGCCCGGCTGATCGGCGGCTGGCGGCCGAGCTGGTTTCCCGGCGACGGCGCCGTGTCGCGCGCGCTGCGGCCGTGGCTGGGGCTCGCCATCGACCACATGATCGTCTCGCCTTCGGTCGAGGTGCTGTCGATCCGCACGGTCGCGGTGCCCGGCTCCGACCACCTCGCCCAAGTGGCGCGGCTGCGGCTGCGCTGGCCGGAGGCCGCGGGGGGCTGAGGCGCCCTTGCCTCGGGCCGCCGCGCCGGCCGGCTCGGACCCGCCGCCGAGGGAGGGCAGGTCGAGGAAAGCGGGGGGCGACCGCGGCCGCCCCCACGCCGCTCAGACGCTGGCGAAGGCCGGCGCGCGCTTTTCGACGAAGCTCGCGACGCCTTCCTTGAAGTCGGGGGCCGCGAAGCTGCCCTGCATCTCGGCGTCGGCGGCGGTCAGCGAGTCCGCAAAGCTCTGGTGATAGGAGGCGCGCACCTGCCGCTTCATCACCGCCATCGAGCGGGGCGAGACCTCGTCGGCCATCTTCCGGGCGACGTCGGTCACATGGGCCATCAGCTCCGCCCCCGGCACGGCCTTGTTGACCAGGCCCATCGCCTGCGCCTCGGTCCCGTCGAACTTGCGCGAGGTCAGCAGCAGATCCATCGCGTCGGCCTCGCCCACCAGCCGGGGCAGGAGCCAGGCCATGCCATGTTCGGCCACCAGCCCGCGGGCGGAGAAGGCGGTGGTGAAGCGCGCCTCGGCCGCGGCGAAGCGCAGATCGGCGTAGAGCGCCAGAACCATGCCGATGCCGGCGCAGGGCCCGTTGATCGCGGCGATGATCGGCTTGGGGCAGGCGAACATGTAGCCGAAGCGGCCCGGGAAATCGGGCGCGACATCCGGCCCGGGAGCTTTGGAGAAATCAGGATCCTCGGCCTTCTTCGTGATCTCGCCCCCTGCCGAGCCGATGCCCTGCAGCACGTCCATGTCGGCGCCCGCGCAAAACCCGCGGCCCTCGCCGGTCATCACGATCACACGCACGTCCGGGTCGGCGGCGGCGGCGGAGACGGCCTCGCGCAGCTCGTCGGCCATGGTCGAGGTGTAGGCGTTGAGCCGGTCGGGGCGGTTGAAGCGGACGGTGGCGACGCGGTGGGCGACGTCATAGAGAATCTGGGTGTAGGCGGTCATGCGGGGTTTCCTCCTTGCCGGCCGATTGCGGCTCTGGTTCCCCAGTGAACCACCGAGCGGGCCCGGGCGCCAGCGCTCCGGAGGCCTCACGCGCTCATCACGTGGCCGTGCGCGCGAAACCTTTCGCCGGGGTCGGGGGTATCTCCCTCCGAACGTCCCTGAAGCGGGGACGACGCAACCGGGAGACGACCTCATGAAAAACGCCCTCCGCGCCCTGAGCCTCGCCGCCGCCGCCGGCCTCGCCACCGCCGCCTTCGCCGCCAATCCGCAGGTGGGCGGCGCGCCGATGCTGACCTCGAGGACCATCGTCGAGAACGCCGTCAACTCGCCCGATCACACGACCCTGGTCGCCGCCGTGAAGGCCGCGGGCCTGGTCGGCACGCTGCAGGGCGAGGGGCCGTTCACCGTGTTCGCGCCGACCGACGAGGCCTTCGCCGCGCTGCCGGCCGGGACCGTCGACACCCTGCTGCGCCCCGACCGCAAGAAGATGCTGCAGCACGTGCTGACCTGCCACGTCGTCTCGGCCAAGGCCATGTCGACGGCCATCGAGGGCATGATCGCCGACGACGGCGGCAAGCACATCGTCCCCACCGTCGGCGGCTGCAAGCTGATCGCCTGGGAGAAGGACGGGATCCTGATGCTCGAGGACGAGAACGGCAACGTGGCCTCGGTCACCGTCCCGGATGTGGAGCAGTCCAACGGCGTGATCCATGTCATCGACACGGTGATGCTGCCGAAGTCCTGATCTGAGGGTCCGGGGCGCGGTCGCGCGGCGGAACGCGCGGCCGCGCCGCCTCCCGCGCCTCAGGCGGCGATCTCCACCAGCGCCGCCCCCAGCGCGATCAGCGCCATCAGGCCGGCGCGGGCCGGGCCCAGCGGCTCGCGCAGGATCAGCCAGCCCAGCAGGGCCGCGAAGATCACCGAGGTTTCGCGCAGGGCCACCGCCTCGCCCACCTTGTCGAGCCGGGTGGCCAGCATCACGCAGCCGAAGCTGACGAAGGCGATCAGGGCTCCCGCGAGGCCGCGCCACATCAGCGGGCCCAGCGGCAACCGCAGCTCGGGCGCGCGGCGGCGCCGCCGCCAGGCCGCGATCAGCGGAAAAGACCAGCCATCGGCCACGAAGAACCAGGCGATGAAGGTGAAGGGGTCCGCGCTCAGCCGGATCCCCCAGGCGTCATAGGTGGTGTAGACCGCGATCATCACGCCGGTCAGCAGCGCGAGGCCGAGCGCGGTGAGCATGGTCTCCGACTGGAGGCTCACCGCCCGGCCGCGCAGATTGACCAGCGACAGCGACATGATCCCGCCCGACAGAAGCGCGACGCCGACCCACTGCCCCCACTCGAAATGCTCGCCGAAGACGAAGGAGGCGAAGACGACCGTGCAGATCGGGGCGGTGCCCCGCGCCACCGGATAGACGACCGTATAGGCGCCGCGCTCATAAGCCAGCGCCTGCAGGCATTTGTAGAGCAGGTGGATCGCCCAGACCCCGAACAGGATCGGGATCAGCTCCGCCGACGGCCAGGGCAGGATGAAGAGCCCGGCGAAAAGCGCCAGCACGAAGACGAAGGCGTCGATGGCGCCGCGCGCCTCCCACGGATCGTAGCGGGATTTCTGCAGGACGCCGAGGATCGAGTGGGCGAGGGCCGAGCACAGCGCCAGGATCAGCGCCAGCGGTTTGGCGAACTCGGTGCCTTCGACCGACAGGACCAGGTCGGTCAGCATCGCCGCGCCTTTCGGCGGGCCGGGCCGGAGATCACGCGGCGTCCTGCGGGTCGGCCATGCCGACCAGCGCGCGGGCGAATTCGTCGGGGTCGAAGGGGGCCAGATCCTCGATGCTCTCGCCCACGCCGATGGCATGGATCGGCAGGCCGAAACGGTCGGCGAGCGCCACCAGCACGCCGCCCTTGGCGGTGCCGTCGAGCTTGGTCATCACCAGCCCCGACACGTCGGCGGCCTTCTGGAAAAGCTCCACCTGGGAGAGCGCGTTCTGGCCCACCGTCGCGTCCAGCACCAGCAGGGTGTTGTGGGGGGCGGTCGGGTCCTTCTTGCGGATCACCCGGACGATCTTTTCGAGCTCCGCCATCAGGTCCGCGCGGTTCTGCAGGCGGCCGGCGGTGTCGATCAGCAGGATGTCGGCGCCCTCCGCCTGGGCGCGGGTCAGCGCGTCGAAGGCGAGGCTCGCGGGGTCCGAGCCCTGCGGCGCGGTCATCACCGGCACCCCGGCGCGGGTCCCCCAGACCTGGAGCTGTTCGACGGCCGCGGCGCGAAACGTGTCGCCGGCGGCGATGATCACGGATTTGCCCGCGCCGCGCAGCTGGGAGGCGAGCTTGCCGATGGTGGTGGTCTTGCCCGACCCGTTGACGCCCACGACCAGGACCACCTGCGGCTTGAGGCCGGTCAGGGGCAGGGGGCGCGCCACGGGTTCGAGCACGCGGGCGACCTCCTCGGCCAGCAGCGCCTTGATCTCGGAGGCGCCGACGCGCCGCCCGAACCGGCCTTCGGCGAGGTTGGCCGACACCCGCAGCGCCGCGTCGACGCCGAGATCGGCGGAGATCAGCAGCTCTTCCAGCTGTTCGAGCAGGGCGTCGTCGAGCACCCGCTTGCGCTCGGGCGCGGCCGGCGCGGCGGCGCCGGCCGCGGGCTCGCCGCCGATCAGGCGGGAGAAGAAGCCGCGCTTGGGGGCCTCGGCCGCCGGCTCCGGCTCCGGCTCCGGCTCGGGCGCGGCGGGCGCAGGTTGCGGCGCGGCGGCCTCGGGGACCTCAGGCTCGCCCGCCTCCATCAACGCGTCGAGCCCCTCGTCGATCTTCGAGGAGGACTTCTGCAGGCGTGACCTGAGCTTGGAGAAAAACGACATGAGAGCTCCCGGCGCCGCCCTGACCATATGCGCCGGGCTGTCGCCGGAATAGCGCGGCGGCGGCGTCGAGGAAAGGGCGCCGCCGCCTCTCGCCCGCTCAGCCCGCCCGGCGCGCGGCGAGGCCGAGCCCCAGCAGCGCCGCGCCGTCGGTGACGAAGGCGATGCCCGCGATCAGCCCCAGCAGCCACATCGCGGCCCCGGGGAACGAGGCGTAGATGACCAGCGCCGCCGCCAGCGCCACCGCGCCGGACGCCGCCTGCCAGCCCCAGCCCTTGCGCGGCCGCCGGCGCAGGCCCTGGGCGAGCCGCACCGCGCCCGACACCGCCAGCATCACCACGATGATGAAGGAGAACGCGACCAGTCCGGCCAGCGGGTTGAAGATCGCCAGCAACCCGCCCAGCACGTAGACCGCGCCGACCAGGGCATGGCCGGCCGCCTCGCGCCAGCCGCCGGGCCCGAAGGCCTGGGCGATCTGGCCGGCGCCTGCCAGCAGGAACGCCACCCCGATCCAGGCGCCGATCGCCACCGAGGCGACGAAAGGCGCGATGATCGCCAGCACGCCCATCGCGATCAGCAGCGCGCCGGCGCCCGCGATCCAGGCCCAGTTGCGCGACAGCGCGTCGGTCAGTTCCTGCGGGTCGAGGGGTTCGGGGGCGTGGGTCATGACGAATCTCCGGTCCGGAATGCGCATTCCGCCCCGCCATCGCGGCGCGGAGTTTCACGCGATCATGAAAGTCCCCCGGGCGCGCTGCGCAAGACGGGGGCGACGATCAGCCCGGATCGCGGAACTGCTTCCCGAGCTTCAGGCCCTGACCCTGATAGTTGGACCCGATCCCGGTCCCGTAGAGCCGGTCGGGGGCCTCGGCCATCGGCTCGTAGACGAGGCGGCCGACCACCTGGCCATGCTCCAGCGCGAAGGGGGCCTCGTAGCAGCGCACCTCCAGCACGCCGCGCGCGCCGGCGCCGCCCGCCGCTTCATGACCGAAGCCGGGGTCGAAGAAGCCCGCGTAGTGGACGCGGAATTCGCCGGCCATGGCGTGATAGGGCTGCATCTCGGCCGCATACATCGGCGGGATATGCACCGCCTCGCGGCTGACCAGGATGTAGAAGGCGCCCGGATCGAGGATCACGCCGCCGCCGGGCGCGGGGTGGATCGGGTCGAAGAATTCGGCCGGGTCGTAGGCGCCGATACGGTCGAGGTCGATCAGGCCGGCATGGGCCCGCGCCCGCCAGCCGACCGGGGCCGCGGCCCCGTCCCGGCCGATCCGCGGGGTCAGATCGACCGAGAACGCCAGCCCCCCGTCGATATGCGCCTCGCCATCCACCAGCCGTTCGGCCTTGTGCAGCGCGCGCAAAGCCTCGTCGCCGATGCTCAGGTCGCCGCGGCGCAGCCGGATCTGGTTGAGCCGCATCCCCGGGCGCACCAGCACCGAGAACGAACGGGGGCTGATCTCGGCGTAGAGCGGGCCGTCATAGCCCGGCTCGATCCGGTCGAATTCCGTGCCGTGGTCGGCGATCAGCCGGGTCAGCAGGTCCAGCCGTCCGGTGGAGCTTTTGGCGTTGGCCATGGCGGAGACGTCGGCGGGCAGGCTCACCCGCTCCTGCAAGGGCACGAGGTAGACGCAGCCCTTCTCCAGCACCGCGCCGGGGCGGAGGTCGATCTCGTGCATGGCGAAGCGCGCGGCGCGCTCGGCCACCGTCTTGCCGTGGCCGGCGAGGAAGGAGGCGCGGATCCGCCAGGCGCGGTCGCCGAGCCGCAGGTCGAGGCTGGCGGGCTGGATCAGCGCCTCCGGCACGCCGCCGGGGGCGTCGATGGCGCCCGACGCGATCATGGCGCGCAGGGCCTGGGAGGGGAGCACGCCTTCGGGAGCTTCGGTCCGGGTC
>NZ_JBSRTQ010000078.1:0-21391 GCF_055129145.1 Albimonas sp.
GACGACACGAACTGGTCGATCATGATCTGGGCGCCGTTGGCGAAGTCGCCGAACTGCGCCTCCCAGATGGTCAGGGTGTTGGGCTCGGCCAGCGAATAGCCGTACTCGTAGCCGAGCACCGCGTATTCGGAGAGCATGGAGTCGACGACCTCATACTGCGCCTGGCCCGGCTTGATGTTGTTGAGCGGGAAGTAACGCTCCTCGCTCTCCTGGTCGATCACCGCCGAATGGCGCTGGGAGAAGGTGCCGCGGGTCGAATCCTGACCCGCGAGGCGCACCGGATAGCCCTCGGTCAGCAAGGTGCCGAAGGCCATCGCCTCGGCCGTGGCCCAGTCGATGCCCTGGCCGGTGTCGATCATCTCGCGCCGGCCTTCGAAGATGCGGGCGACGGTGCGGTGCGGCTTCACGTTCTCGGGGATCGACGACAGCGCCTCGCCCACTTCGCGCAGCCGCTCGATCGGCACCGAGGTGGCGCCGCGCTGGTATTCGCCTTCGCCGGCGCCCATGCCCGACCACTTGCCGTCCAGCCAGTCCGCCTTGTTGGGGCGGAATTCCTTGGCGGCCTCGAACTCCTCGTTCAGGAACGCCTGGAAACGGGCCTTCTCGTCCTCGATCTCGCCTTCGGGGATCAGCCCGTCGGCCACCAGACGCTCGGTGTAGATCTGCAGCGTGGTCTTGTGCCGCTTGATGGTGTTGTACATCAGCGGCTGGGTGAACATCGGCTCGTCGCCTTCGTTGTGACCGAAGCGGCGGTAGCAGAAGATGTCCAGCACCACGTCCTTGTGGAACTTCTGACGGTATTCGATGGCGACGCGGGCGGCGTGGACCACCGCCTCCGGGTCGTCGCCGTTGACGTGGAAGATCGGCGCCTCGACCATCAGCGCGATGTCGGTGGGGTAGGGGGACGAGCGCGAGTTGTGCGGGGCCGTGGTGAAGCCGATCTGGTTGTTCACCACCAGATGGATGGTGCCGCCGGTGCGGTGGCCCTTCAGACCCGACAGGCCGAAGCATTCCGCCACCACGCCCTGGCCCGCGAAGGCCGCGTCGCCGTGCAGCAGGATCGGCAGCACCGAGGTGCGGTTCTCATCGTGCAACTGGAACTGCTTGGCGCGCACCTTGCCGAGCACCACCGGGTTCACCGCCTCGAGATGCGAGGGGTTGGCGGTCAGCGACAGGTGCACCTTGTTGTTGTCGAACTCGCGGTCCGACGAGGCGCCGAGATGGTATTTCACGTCGCCCGAGCCCTGGACCTCGTCCGGGGTGGACGATCCGCCGTGGAACTCGTTGAAGATCGCCTTGTACGGCTTGCCCATCACGCAGGCGAGCACGTTGAGACGGCCGCGATGGGGCATGCCCACCACGATGTCCTTCACGCCGAGCGCGCCGCCGCGCTTGATGATCTGCTCCATCGCCGGGATCAGCGCCTCGCCGCCGTCGAGCCCGAAGCGCTTGGTCCCCATGTATTTGACCTGGAGGAACTTTTCGAAGCCCTCGGCCTCGACCAGCTTCGACAGGATGGCGCGGCGGCCGATCTTGGTGAAGGCGATCTCCTTGCCGTAGCCTTCGATCCGCTCCTTCAGCCAGCCCGCCTCCTCGGCGTTGGAGATGTGCATGTATTGCAGCGCGAAGGTGCCGCAATAGGTGCGCGAGACCAGCGCCACGATCTCGCGCATCGAGGCGGTGTCGAGCCCCAGCACCTGGTCGAGGAAGATCGGCCGGTCCATGTCGGCTTCGGCGAAGCCGTAGGACCGCGGGTCGAGCTCCGGATGCGGGGTCTGCGCGGTGATCTTGAGCGGGTCGAGGTCGGCGGCGAGATGGCCGCGGATGCGGTAGGCGCGGATCAGCATGATGGCGCGGACCGAATCCAGCACCGCCTTGCGGACCTGCGCGTCGGAAACCTTGGCCCCGGTCTCGGTCGCCTTGGCCTTGATCTTGTCGCCCAGCGCCTTGGGGGAGGCGTCGGCCTCCCACTCGCCGGTCATGGCGCCGGTCAGTTCGGACCGGTCCTGCGGCGGCCAGTCGGCGCGCAGCCAGGAGGGGCCGGCGGCCTCGGCCTCCACGGCGCCGAGATCGTCGCCGAGCGAGGCGAAATAGGTGCGCCAGCTCTCGTCCACCGAGGCGGGGTCCTTGGCGTAGCGCGCGTGGAGCTGCTCCACGTAGGCCGCGTTCTGGCCCTGCAGGAAGGACGAGTTGTGGAAGGCCTTGTTGGGGCTCTGATCCGTCATGGCGTTGCAGGCGCGCAGGGCGCCCTCCCTTGCGATTGCGCGGGGGCGGTCATCCGCCCCCTGCATGTGCGGCTCACGCCCCGTGGGGCGGGTGGCCGAAGCGGTTGGCGCCGGGCTCGCCGCGCGAGGCGAGCCAGACGGTAAGGACGATATAGGCGATCACCGGCGCGATCATGATGCCGAAGATCAGCAGCCCCGCGCCGCCCGCCATCGCCGCGTTCAGCGCGCCGGAGGCGTCGAGCCGCGCGGCCATGCCGACCCCGCCCGCCGCGATCATCGTCAGCAGGCTGCCGGCGAGGAACACGGCGTGGGGCAGCAGGCACATCAGACCCGACCGGCCGGTGTCGTGCAGCCGCCGCCACGTGGCGGCGAAGAACGGCGCGATCATGGCGAGCGAGAATACCGTGCTGATCGCCGAGGGCCCCGTCGCGGTCGTCGCGGTCGCCTGAGCGGATCCGGTGGAAAGCGTCGTCGTCTCCACCGCGCCGAACAGCATGATGTCGAGCGCGGACGCGACGACCGAGCCCAGGATGATGAACAGCGCGAAATACCAGAACTCCGACCGCGCGGCGCGGCCGGAGAAGGTCACGTACTTGCTCAGGCAGGCCCGGACGGCCCCGGCGAGACCCATGGGTTCGCTCCCGTTGTCAGTCGCGCCGCCCGGGACCGGGCGGCGCCGGGCGGGCTCAGCGCCCCATGGCTTTCAGAACGGCTTCGCCCAGGCCCGCCGGGCTGTCGGCTACGGTGAAGCCGGCCATTTTCATGGCCTCGATCTTGTCTTCCGCGGCGCCCTTGCCGCCGGAGACGATGGCGCCCGCATGGCCCATGCGACGGCCCGGAGGGGCGGTGCGCCCGGCGATGAAGCCGGCGATGGGCTTGCCGCGGCCGGCCTTCACCTCATCGGCGATGAACTGGGCGGCCTCTTCCTCGGCCGAGCCGCCGATCTCGCCGATCATGATGATCGACTCGGTCTCCGGATCGCCCAGCAGCCATTCCAGCGCATCGATATGCTCGGTGCCCTTGATCGGGTCGCCGCCGATCCCGATGCAGGTCGACTGGCCGAGGCCCGCCACCGTGGTCTGCAGCACCGCCTCGTAGGTGAGCGTGCCCGAGCGCGAGACGACGCCGACCGAGCCGCGCTTGTGGATATGACCCGGCATGATGCCGATCTTGCAGGCGTCCGGCGTGATCACGCCCGGGCAGTTCGGCCCGATCAGGATCGAGGACGAGCCCTGCAGCGCGCGCTTCACCTTCATCATGTCGAGCACGGGAATGCCCTCGGTGATGCACACGATCAGCTCCATCCCGGCGTCGATCGCCTCGAGGATCGCGTCGGCGGCGAAGGGCGGCGGCACGTAGATCGCGGTGGCGTTGGCGCCCGACCGCTCCTTGGCCTCGATCACCGTGTCGAACACCGGCAGACCGATATGGGTGGACCCGCCTTTGCCCGGCGTCACGCCGCCGACCATCTTGGTCCCGTAGGCGATCGCCTGCTCCGAATGGAAGGTGCCCTGCGAGCCGGTGATGCCCTGACAGATCACCTTCGTGTTCTCATTGACGAGGACGGCCACTGACGTACTCCCTCAGCTTTCATCCCGCTTGGACAGCAGGACGTGAATGTTGTCGTCGAACATGAGGTTCCAGGGGTTCTTCAGTTCGACGGCGAAGCCCGCCTCGGCCGCCATGGCCTTGAGGGAGGCGAGCGTGAAGTAGTTCACATGGTCCGGCAAACGGATGCCGCACCAGTTGCGATCGGCGACCCTGCGGTTGACCGATCCGTAATTCGGAACCTTTACGTAGATCCTGCCGCCGGCCTTCAGGGCGCGATGCGCCCCGCGCAGGACCTTCAGCGGTTCCTCCTCGTGTTCGAGGTAGGAGCGCATGACGATCCCGTCGAAGAGCTCCGGCTCGAAGTCCCAGATGGCCTCGGCCCCCGGCCCGTGCAGGCAACGCCCGCCGCGGGCGCGCATGTCGGCGTCGGCCTGTTCCGCCAGCGCCCTGGAGATCTCGATCCCGTAGGGCGTGAAGGGCGGCTGGATGCGCCCGCCTTGGGCGCAGCCGATGTCCAGAATCTTGCCGCCGCCGAACCAGTCCAGATACTTCCGCATGTCGGTGCGCTGGAACAGGCCGGTGCGGAAGCGGGTCGCGTAGTCGATGCCGTAGAGCGCCGGGGCGGCCCGCAGGCGGCGGTCGCGTTCCGCCTCGAGCCCCTTTTCCCAGGCGAAATCCTCGGACAACGCCGCATGGCCCGGCGGGTTGGTCAGATAGACCATCCCGCAGGACCCGCAGGTCCCGAGGATCCATCCGTCGCGGCCGAGCCGGTCGATCGGCGCCGCGTCGCCTGCGGCGCAGAGCGGGCAGGGCCGCGGCGCGTGCGCGCCGGGCTTCGCCTGGTCTCCGGATCCGGACCTGTCTGCGGCCGACGAGGCCATCTAGCTCTCCCTGCGGACGTCGCGAAGCGCCGGGGGACCCGGCGTCCGGTTCAGCCCTTGACCGCCTTGACGATCTTGGCGGCGGCGTCGGCGAGATTGTCGGCCGCGATCACGTTGAGACCGCTCTCTTCGATGATCTTCTTGCCGAGCTCGACATTGGTGCCTTCGAGACGCACCACCAGCGGCACTTTCAACCCGACGGCGTTCACCGCGGCGATCACGCCCTCGGCGATCACGTCGCAGCGCATGATGCCGCCGAAGATGTTGACCAGGATGCCCTTCACCTGCGGGTCGGAGGTGATGATCTTGAAGGCCTCCGTCACCTTCTCCTTGGTCGCGCCGCCGCCGACGTCGAGGAAGTTGGCGGGCTGGGAGCCGTAGAGCTTGATGATGTCCATCGTCGCCATCGCGAGCCCGGCGCCGTTGACCATGCAGCCGATCTCGCCGTCGAGGGCGATGTAGTTGAGGTCGTACTTGGACGCCTCGAGCTCCTTCGGGTCCTCCTCGGTCTCGTCGCGCAGCGACAGGACCGCCGGCTGACGGTAGAGCGAGTTGGAATCGAAGTTCATCTTGCAGTCGAGGCAGCGGATGTGGCCATCCGTCATCACGATCAGCGGGTTGATCTCCAGCATCGAGACGTCTTTTTCGATGAAGAGCTTGTAGAGCGTGCCGACCAGCTTCACGCATTCCTTGAAGGCGACGCCGCTGAGGCCCAGCGCGAAGGCGACCTTGCGGCCGTGGAAGGCCTGGATGCCCGATGCCGGGTCGACCGAGAAGGTCACGATCTTCTCGGGGGTGTGGGCCGCGACCTCTTCGATGTCCATCCCGCCCTCGGTCGAGGCGATGAAGGACACGCGGCTGGTCTCGCGGTCGACGAGAAGGGCCAGATACAGCTCCGTGGAGATGTCGGCGCCGTCCTCGATGTAGATCCGGTTGACCTGCTTGCCGGCCGGGCCGGTCTGGTGGGTCACCAGCGTGCGGCCGAGCATCAGCTCGGCGTTTTCGGCGGCCTCTTCGACCGACTTCGTCAGGCGCACGCCGCCCTTGGGGCCGGCGCTCTCCTCCTTGAAGGAGCCCTTGCCGCGTCCGCCGGCATGGATCTGGGCCTTCACCACCCAGAGCGGCCCGTCGAGCTCGCCGGCGGCGGTCTTGGCGTCCTCGGCGCGCGTCACGGCGCGGCCGTCGGCGACCGGCGCGCCGTATTCCTTGAGAAGCTGCTTGGCCTGGTACTCGTGGATGTTCATGTCGCTCGCACCCTTCCGCGGTCCTGGTCGGCGCGAGATCGAGAGGCGTCCCGCCTCACTCGCGCGCGCCCGTCGCGGGCTGCGCGCCGTCGATCCGGCCTTGCGCGACTTGTAGACGCGCGCTTACGTTGGCCGCAATCGTCGCATGATGCCAGCCGGCAAAAAACCGGCGATTGTGATCACGCGATTTCTGGCTGTGATCACAATGATGCGGCCGGCACATGGCGAAGGGCCATTTTTGTTTTCCTCTCGTTAATCAACGATTCGCAGGCGTTGGGAGGACGGTTTCGGCCGATCCGGCGACCTGCGGACGATACAGGCGGACCCCATGACCCCCCCTCGCCCCCTTCCCCCGGCGCAAGCCGGCGGGCTTTTCGCACGGCTCGACGCGCCGGCGATGGCCATGGGCCTCGTCTTCGCGCTGTTGTGGTCGTCGGCCTTCACCTCGGCGAAATTCATCGTGGCCGACGCGCCGCCGTTCCTGGCGCTGTCGGTGCGCTTCGCGATTTCGGGGCTGATCGCGATGGCCATCGCCAAAGCGATGGGACAGAGCGCCAGACTGACCCGCAAGCAATGGGGCCTCGTCGTCGTCTTCGGGCTTTGCCAGAACAGCCTCTATCTCGGCCTGTTCTTCCTCGCCATGACCCGGATCGAGGGCGGGTTCGCCGCGATCATCGCCTCGATGCTGCCGCTGTTCGTGGCCGCGGGGGCCTGGGCCTTTCTGGGCGACCGGCCGGGGCGGATCGGGGGGATCGGATTGCTGATGGGGTTCGCCGGGGTGGCGTTGATCATGGGCGCGCGGATCGACGGCGGGGCGGATATGGTCGGCGTGGCGCTCTGCCTCGCGGGGTCGCTGGCGCTGGCGGTGGCGACGCTGGTGGTGCGCGGGGTGTCGCCGGGGGGCAACGTGCTGATGATCGTCGGGCTGCAGATGCTGGTCGGCGCGGCGACTCTGGGCCCGGTCTCGGCCGTCTTCGAGAGCCCGTGGGAGGTGACCTGGTCGGTCCC
This sequence comes from Albimonas sp., assembly GCF_055129145.1. Classification (NCBI taxonomy): domain Bacteria; kingdom Pseudomonadati; phylum Pseudomonadota; class Alphaproteobacteria; order Rhodobacterales; family Paracoccaceae; genus Albimonas; species Albimonas sp. The sequence goes on from NZ_JBSRTQ010000078.1 coordinate 6,910, forward strand.
GATGCTGACCGCCTTCGCCTATACGGCGGTCGGGCCGGGGGTGATCGGCACGCTGATCTGGTTCAATCTGGTGCGAAGGATCGGGCCGACCAACGCCGCGGCGTTCCATTTCCTCAACCCCTGCCTCGGCGTCGCGGTGGCCGCGGCCCTGCTGGGCGAGCGGCTGGGCCCGCGCGACCTGCTGGGCGTCGGCATCGTCACCGTCGGGATTCTCATGGTGCAGCTGGCGCGGCGTCCGGCGCGGGTTCAGAATCCGTAGATCGCGCCGAACTTGGCGTTGAGATGGGCGAGCAGCGGTCGCTCGTCCACCGGACCGCCGCAGGCCCGGGCCATCAGCCCCGGCGCCTCCATCACCCGCCCGTGGCGGTGCACATGCTCGCGCAGCCAGCTCAGCGGCGCGGAAAGGTCGCCCTCCGAAAGCGCCGCATCCAGATCCGGCAGGTCGCGACGCATGGCGACGGCGAGCGCGGCGGCGTTGAGATTGCCCAGGGTGTAGGTCGGGAAATAGCCGATCAGGCCTTCGGACCAGTGCACGTCCTGCAGGCAGCCCTCGGCGGCATGGCGGGGGCGGCGGCCGAAATCGGCTTCGAACCGGTCGGCCCAGGCGACGTCGAGGTCGGCGGGGACGAGATCGCCCGACAGCAGCGCGCGTTCGAGGTCGAAGCGCATCAGGATATGCAGGTCGTATTGCGCCTCGTCCGCCGCGGTGCGGATGAAGCCGGGGTCGACCCGGTTGACCGCGGCGTGGAGCGCCGCGGGCGTCTTCACCCCGATCTCCCCGAAGGCGATCTTCATGCGGTGCAGCAGCCAGGGCGCGAAGGCCTCGGAGCGCCCGATATGGTTTTCCCAGAACCGCGACTGGCTTTCGTGGACCCCCATCGAGGCCCATTGCCCGGCCGGCCGCCCGCGCAGCGCCGGGGCGATCCCCTGTTCGTAAAGCGCGTGGCCGGTTTCGTGCAGGGTGGCGAAGATGCACTCGGTCGGATCGCCCGGGTCGACCCGCGTGGTGATCCGCACATCGGCGCCGGAGCCCGACGAGAACGGATGCACCGCCCGGTCGAGCCGCCCTGCCGACCAGTCGTAGCCGCAGTCCCCGGCAAGCTCGCGGGCCAGCGCCATCTGGCCGGCTTCGGGGAAGGCGCCCGACAGTTTCGGAGGGCGGGCGGACGACCCCCGGATCCGGTCAAGCACCTCGGTCAGCCCGGCGCGCAGGCGGGCGAAGACGGGGGTGAAGTCGGCGACCCGGGCGCCGGGCTCGTAGTCCTCGAGCAGCGCATCGTATGGAGTCTGGCCGTCCCTGGCGAGGGCGGCGGCCTCTTCGCGGCGCAGGGCGAGCACGCGGGTGAGGGCGGGGACGAAGCGGGGGAAGTCGCGGGCGGCGCGGGCCTCGGCCCAGAGCTGATGCGCGGCGGCGGTTTCGCGCGCGATGGCTTCGGCCAGACCGGCGGGCAGGCGGGTGGCGCGGGCATGGGCCCGGGCGGCGTCGCGCAGGTCGGCGCGGATGTCGTCAGGCCAGTCTTCGGCGGTCCCGGCCCCCGTCCCGGCCTCGGCGTCGGCGATCCAGTCCGCAATCCGCGGATCGGCGCGCAGATCCTGGGTCACGGCGGCGAGCGCGCCGCGGCTTTCGGCCCGCTGGGCGCCGCCGCGGGGCGGCATCATCGCCTCCTGATCCCAGCCGAGGATCGCGGACGCGTCCTCCAGCGCCGAGATCCTCGCGATATGGTCGCGCAAAGCGGCGTAGGCGTCCCGGGGAGTCATCGGCAGGTCCTGGTCGGTTGGCGGCGCGCAGGGCAAATCACCCGTCGTGCGGGCGCGGCGGACATTTCAATCAAGGCCCGCAGCATCTCCGGCGGGTCCGCGCAGGTCAACGGCCCCTTCGCGGTCCCGCCGCGCATGGCTCAGACGTCGAGATTCTCGACGTTGAGCGCGTTGTCCTGGATGAACTGGCGGCGCGGTTCGACGACGTCGCCCATCAGCTTGGAGAAGATCTCGTCGGCCTCGTCCACATGGTCGATGCGCACTTGCAGCAGGGTCCGCGCGTCGGGGTCGAGCGTCGTCTCCCAAAGCTGCTCGGGGTTCATCTCGCCCAGACCCTTGTAGCGCTGCAGGGAAAGGCCGCGCTCGCCCTCGGCCATCACCAGGTCCAGCAGCTCCAGCGGGCCGCGGACCGGCATCGGCTTGTCCTTGCGGCGCAGCACCACCGGCCGGTCGTAGACCGCATTCAACGAGGGCACGAGCACCGAGAGCCGCCGCGCCTCGGACGAGCGCATGGCGGCGGCGTCGATGATCCGCACCTCGGCCACGCCGCGCAGGGTCCGGGTCAGGTGGATGCCGCCATCGCCGGTGGGCGTGCCGACCCAGCCGCGTTCGGTCTGAGGCGCCACGACGTCGAGCCGGGCGGCGACGGCGTTGGCGGCCGCCTGCGGCCTGTCCATCGCCCCGGTCGCGAAGGCGCCGGAGATGGCGGCCTGCTCCAGGATGAAGCGGGGATAATGGGTTGGAAACGCGTTGAGCGCGGCGCGGGCGGCGCGGGCCTCCTCGATCACCACGGCGAGGTCGGCCCCGACGCGGATGTCGTCCCCCGTCTCCAGCGTGGCGCCGTCGGAGCCTTCGCGGATCAGGAAGTTCTCCAGCTCGCGCTGGTCCTTGAGATAGACCTCGGACTTGCCGCGCGCGACCTTATAGAGCGGCGGCTGCGCGATGTAGAGGTGGCCCTGTTCGATCAGCGACGGCATCTGCCGGTAGAAGAACGTCAGCAGCAGCGTGCGGATATGGGCGCCGTCGACATCGGCGTCGGTCATCACGATGATCTTGTGGTAGCGCAGCTTGTCGAGGTTGAACTCGTCGCGCCCGATCCCGGTGCCGAGCGCGGTGATCAGCGTGCCGACCTGGTCGGAGCCGAGCATCCGGTCGAAGCGCGCCCGCTCCACGTTCAGGATCTTGCCGCGCAGCGGCAGCACCGCCTGGTTGCCGCGGTGACGGCCCTGCTTGGCGGAACCGCCGGCCGAGTCGCCCTCCACCAGGAACAGTTCGGACTTGGCGGGGTCCTTCTCCTGGCAGTCGGCGAGCTTGCCGGGCAGGGAGGCCACGTCCATCGCGGTCTTGCGCCGGGTCAGCTCACGCGCCTTGCGGGCGGCCTCGCGGGCCTGCGCGGCCTCGACGATCTTGCCGACCACGGCCTGCGCGTCCTTGGGGTTCTCCTCGAACCACTCGGCGAGCTTCTCGTTCATCAGGTTCTCGACCGCGGGGCGCACTTCGGACGAGACCAGCTTGTCCTTGGTCTGGGACGAGAATTTGGGGTCCGGCACCTTCACCGACAGCACGCAGGTCAGGCCTTCGCGCGCGTCGTCGCCGGTGAGCGACACCTTCTCGCGCTTGGCGAGGCCCGAAGAGGCCACGTAATTGTTGATGGTCCGGGTCAGCGCGCCGCGGAAGCCCGCCAGATGGGCGCCGCCGTCGCGCTGGGGGATGTTGTTGGTGAAGGGCAGCACGGTTTCGTGGTAGCCGTCGTTCCACCACATCGCGGCTTCGACGATGATGCCGTCCCGTTCGCCCAACACCACGATCGGCTTGGGGATCAGCGGGGACTTGGAACGGTCGAGATAGCGCACGAAGGCCTCGATGCCGCCTTCGTAGATCATCTCCTCCGACCGACGCTCGGCGGTGCGCTCGTCGGTCAGGTGGATGCGGACGCCGGAATTGAGGAAGGCGAGCTCGCGCAGGCGATGCTCCAGCGTCTTCCAGTGGAATTCGCGGTTGGAGAAGGTGTCGAGGCTGGCGAGGAACCGCACTTCGGTGCCGCGCTTGCCTTCGGAGGGGCCGGTCTCGCGCAGGGGCTCGACGGTCGCGCCATGTTCGAACCTGGCGTAATGGGCCTTGCCGTTGCGCCAGATCCGCAGCTCCAGCCAATCCGACAGGGCGTTGACCACCGAGACGCCGACGCCGTGCAGGCCGCCGGAGACCTTGTAGGAGTTCTGGTCGAACTTCCCGCCGGCATGCAGCTGGGTCATGATGACCTCGGCCGCCGAGATGCCTTCGCCCTGGTGGATGTCGGTGGGGATGCCGCGGCCGTTGTCGATGACCGAGACCGAGCCGTCGGCATGCAGCGTCACCTCGACCCGGTCGGCATGGCCGGCCAGCGCCTCGTCGATGGCGTTGTCGACGGCCTCGTAGATCATGTGGTGCAGACCCGACCCGTCGTCGGTGTCGCCGATATACATGCCCGGGCGCTTGCGCACCGCGTCGAGCCCCTTGAGCACCTTGATGGAGTCGGCGCCATATTCGGCGTTCGGCTGCGGCTGGGCCTCGTCGGTCATGCGTATCGTATCCCCGGATATGAGGGGGCAACATATCCGCCGCGGACGGCGGTGTCCACGCGCGCCCGCGCGCGCGTTCTTTAGTATTGGCGCCGATCGGGGGCGCGGGCGCGGGGCAGGGGCCATAGCGGGAGCCGGAGCCCGAGGGCGAGCGGCCGAGATGGCGCAGGCGACGACGTTCCCTGCGAGCGCGCCCTGAAGCCGGCCCGGTCAGATCACCCGCGAACCCAACCCAGATGGGCGCCGGCCGCACCCTTGAGCATCAGCACGTCGAAGCTGGCGAAAATCCGATAGCCGCGGGCTTTCATCGCCACGATCTGCGCCTCGTTGGCCGCACCGCCGGCGAGCGGCACCCCGGCGGCGCGGGCGGCCGTTTCGATCTTCGCGGCGGCGGCGAGGAATTCCGGATGGTCGAACTGGCCGGAAATCCCGAGATCCGAGCTGAGGTCGAAGGCCGCCATCACCGCGATGTCGACGCCGGGGACGGCGAGGATCGCCTCGACATTCGCCACCGCCTCGCGCGTTTCCAGGGTGAAATAGCCGTAGGGTCGGTCGCCGAAGCGCGGTTGGTAGTCGAAAAGCCCCGCGTCCCAGCGCGAATGGGCGAGGAACGGGCCCCAGCCGCGAGACCCTTCGGGCGGATAGCGGAGGGCCGCGACGCAGCGCGCGGCGTCCTGCGCGGTGTTCACGAAGGGAAAGCAGATTCCCTCGGCCCCGAGGTCGAGCGCCTTCTTCGCCTCCGCCTCGTCGATCTTCGAGATTCTGACCGCGGGGGAGCAATCGAAGCCTTGGGTGGCGGCGATCATCGCGTGGCAGGTCCCCCAGTCGACGGCTCCATGCTCCATGTCGATCAGCACGCCGTCGGCCCCCGCCGCGGCGATGGCCTGGGTCACGACCGCCGAGGGGATGGTGGCGAACTGGATCGAGAGCCTCCGCTCCGGATCGGCCAGCTTTTCCTTGAAGTTCATCGCGCGCTCCCGGGTTGCCTTCGCGGCATCCTATCCGCGCGCGCGCCCGCGTCGATCAGCCTTCGCGCAGGGCGGATCCGTCCGGCCCCTCGGTCACCGCGACCTGCATCGCCTCGTCTCCCAGCGCGTCGAAGAGGTGCGGTTCGGTCCCGGTCATCCAGGCCTGCGCGCCAAGCGCGCGGATTTCGGCGTAGAGCGCGGCGCGGCGGGTCTCGTCGAGATGGGCCGCGACTTCGTCCAGCAGCAGCAGCGGCGGGGTCCCGGTGGTCGCCGTCAGCGCGCGGGCGGTGGCGAGCGTCAGCGAGATCAGCAGCGCCTTCTGCTCGCCGGTCGAACACAGCCGCGCCGGCGCGCCCTTGGCGGCGTAGACCGCGGCGAGGTCGGTGCGATGCGGGCCGGTCAGGGTGCGGCCCGCGGCGGAATCGCGGGGGCGGCCGACGAAAAACGCCTCGCGCAGGCGGGTCTCGGCGTCGGCTTCGGCCTGCGCCGGCGGGGTCCCGGCGGCGAGGGCCTGGGCGACCGCCGCGTCGGGGTCGCCTTCCAGCGAGAGATCCGCGGTTGGAAACGCGGTTTCGGCCGCGTCCTGCGCCTGGGCCAGGGCGGCGAGGGTCTGGGCGCGGGCGCGGGCGATGGCGGCGCCCTCGGCGGCCATCCGCGCCTCCAGCGCGTCGAACCAGCGGGGGTCGCGGATGTCGTCGCGCAACAGGCGGTTCCGCTCCCGCATCGCCTTTTCGTAGGCGAGGGCGCGGTCGGCATGTTCGGGCTCGAAGCCCATCGCGGCGCGGTCGAGGAAGCGCCGCCGCTCGGCCGCCCCCTCGGCCCAGAGCCGGTCCATGGCTGGCGTCAGCCAGACAATGCGCAGAAGGCCGGCGAGCCGGGCCTGGGGGACGGTTTTCGAATCGATCCGCACCGCGCGGGGCTGGCCGGCTGCGTCGGCGCCGGTTTCCGCTTCGCGCAGCCCTTCGGGCCCCTCGATGCGGGCGGAGACCCGCCAGCCGAGCGATTCAGGCAGGCGCGGCAGCGCGTCCGCCTCCGCCCGGCGCAGGCCGCGGCCAGGGGAGAGCAGGGAGAGCGCTTCGAGCAGATTGGTCTTGCCGGCGCCGTTCGGCCCGTGCAGCGCCACCGAACGACCGCCGGTCTCCAGCCGCGCCAGCCGGTGCGAACGGAAATGCGAGACGGCGAGGGTCAGGACCGCGGTCATGGCAAGGCGGGGAGGCGCGCCCCGCCCCCCCCCCTCAGGCGGGGGAGGAGGAGGCGAAGGGACGCGCGGATCGCCGCGTCAGACCCGCATCGGCATGACGACGTAGACGGCGCTTTCGTCATCGCCTTCGCGCACCAGCGTCGGGTCGCCGGAGCCGTTGAACAGGAACACCGCGTTCTCGCGGTCCACCTGGCCGGCGATCTCCAGCAGGTACTTGGCGTTGAAGCCGATCTCGAGCGCTTCGTCGGCATAGGCCACCGCCAGCTCCTCGGTCGCGGCGCCGCTGTCGGGGGCGTTGACCGACAGGATCAGCCGGTCTTCGGACAGCGTCAGCTTCACCGCGCGCGACCGCTCCGAACTGACCGTCGCCACGCGGTCGACGGCATGGGCGAACTCGGCGGCGTCCACCTCCATCCGGCGCGGATTGCCCTGCGGGATCACCCGCGTGTAGTCGGGGAACGAGCCGTCGATGACCTTGGAGACCAGCGCGATGCCATTGGTGGCGAAGCGGACTTTCGTCTCCGACACGCCGACCTCGATCACCGCCTCGTCGTCCGACAGGAGCTTGCCGAGCTCGCCCACCGTCTTGCGCGGCACGATGACGCCGGGCATCCCCTCGGACCCGTGCGGCGCGGGCGCGTCGACGCGCGCCAGCCGGTGGCCGTCGGTGGCGACGCAGCGCAGGACGCGGCCCTCGGCCCCGTCGGCGAGGTGCATGTAGACGCCGTTGAGATAATAGCGCGTCTCCTCGGTGGAGATCGCGAATTTCGCCTTGTCGAACAGCCGGCGCAGCACGCCCGCCTTCGACTGGAAATGGCAGGCGTAGTCCGCCGTCGCCATCACCGGGAAGTCGTCCTTCGGCAGGGTTGCGAGCCGGAAATCGGACCGCCCGGCCCGCACCTCCAGCCGGCCCGAGCCGTCGTCGGTCAGGCGCGCCTGCGCCCCCTCGGGCAGTTTGCGCACGATGTCGTGCAGCATGTGGGCGGGGGCGGTGGTCGCCCCGGCCTGCTCGACCATCGCGGGGATGGTCTCCAGCACTTCGACGTCGAGATCCGTGGCGCGGATCGACAAGGTGTCGCCCGAGGCCTCCAGCAGCACGTTGGACAGGATCGGAATCGTCGTCCGGCGCTCCACGACGCCCTGAGCGCGGCTCATGGCCTTGAGCAGGGCCGCCCGTTCGACGCTTATCTTCATGGTCCCCCACCCGGGTCGGAGCGCGCCGCCTGCGACCGGCGGCGCGGATTGTTCGGGCGCTTACACTAGCGGCTCATGCGGCGGGCGCAACGGTCGGCGCGTCTGCATCGGCCCGCGATCCGCGGTCGACTTCATGATTCGGCAACCCGGGAGGGCTAGCGTCCGCTCCGGTTCGATCCCGGCCCCCTTCAGGAGACCCGTCCATGCTCGCCCGCTTCAGCATATTCCAGCGCATCGTCGGCGGCTTCGCCGGCGCGTTGATCGTGATCCTAGGGCTCGCCGCCTTCGGCTATACGTCCAGCCAGAAAATCGGCGGCGACTTCACCGACGTGCGCGAATCCGGTTCGGTGAAGGCCGACGCCGACGAGCTGGCTGTCGAGGTCAACGCCATGCGCCTGCTGAACTTCAGTTACCGGGCCGATCCCGACGCGGCGGCGGTGGAGGCGATGAACGCGCAGCATCAGCGGATCGCCGATCACGTCGCCCGCATTCAGGAGCGGCTCGCGCGCGACGACCAGCCGGAGCTTCGGGGCAAGGTCGAGACTCTGGGCCAGGCATCGGATCGTTATTTCGAGACCTTCACGAAGCTGGTGCGCGCGAACGTCGCCCGCGACGCGCTGCTCGAAGAGGTGATGGCGGCCACCCAGGCCGCCCGCGACGCCTTCGACGACCTGCGCGACGTGGCGCTGGAGCGGGGCGAGAACCTCGCCGCCGCCCAGGCCGGCCGCGCCATCGAGGAGGTGTGGAAGTCCAAAAGTCTGCTCATCGCCTTCGTCGGCACCGGCGCCGCCGCGGATCGTGACGCATGGTCGACCGAGCTGGACGACATGCAGGAGGATGCCACGCGCGCTTACGAAGAGGCGACGCGTTCGGGCTTGCAGGATCTCGCGGTGACCGCGCTGGCGGCGCTCAGCAAGCTGACCGCGTTCGTCGAGCCGCTGGACCGCGCCGTCGAGACGAGCCGGGTGGTGTTCGAGGTCGAGATGGCGGCGATCGGTCCGCAGCTCGTGGACATGCTGGCCGACATGAAGGACGCCATCGCCGAAAGCAACGAGCGGATCCTCGAAGAGGTCGCGTCGGATGTCGCCAGATCCTCCACGGTGATGCTCGTCGTCGGCGCGACCGGCGCGGCGGTGGCCGTGGCGTTGGCGCTGCTGATCAGCGGATCGATCTCCGCCGCGGTGCAGGCGACCACGCAGGACATGCAGCGCCTCGCCGGCGGCGATGCGTCGCTCGAGATCCGTGGCGCCGAGCATGCGCACGAGATCGGCAAGATGGCGCGCGCGCTGGCCGTGTTCCGCGACAACCAGCTGGCGCTGGCGCGCAACGAGGCCCAGCGCAAGGAAGCGGAGGCCGAGGCCGCGCGCCGCCGCGCGGGGATGATGAAGGAGCTGCAGGACAATGTCGGCGTGGTGGTCGACTCGGCCGTGGCCGGCGATTTCGCCCGGCGGGTGGAGGCGCGGTTCGACGATGCCGAGCTCGCGGCGCTGGCCGATGGCGTGAACCGGCTGCTCGGCTCGGTGCAGACCGGGCTCGACGCGGCGCGCAAGGCGATGGGCGACGTGGCGACCGGCGATCTCGACACCTCCATGCGCGGCGAGTTCAAGGGCGCGTTCGCCGAACTCAAGCGCGACGTCGACGGGACCGTCAGCCGCCTGCGCACGCTGGTCGGCGAAATCCGCGACGGCTCGGCCGACATCGTCTCCGTCGCCGCCGCGATGTCCTCCGACGCCGATCACCTGAGCCAGCGGGCCGAAAGCCAGGCCGCCTCGCTGGAGGAGACCGCCGCGACGATGGAGGAGCTTTCCGCCACCGTGCGCCGAAATGCCGAGAATTCGAAGCAGGCCGCGAATCTGTCGCGCCAGGCCTCGAGAAACGCCGCGTCGGGCCGCGAGGTGGTGAGCAACACCGTCGAGATCATCGAACGGATCGAGGCCAGTTCTTCGCGCATCGCCGACATCACCTCGGTGATCGACGGCATCGCCTTCCAGACCAACCTGCTGGCGCTGAACGCGGCGGTGGAGGCGGCGCGCGCCGGGGAGGCCGGCAAGGGCTTCGCGGTGGTGGCGGCGGAGGTGCGGCAGCTCGCGCAGCGTTCGGCCGATGCGGCGTCGGACATCAAGCGGCTGATCGAGGACAGCGGCCGCCAGGTGTCCGAAGGCGTGTCCGCCGCCAAGCGGGCGGGCGAGTCGCTGGAGGAGATCGTGTCGGCCGTGGGCCAGCTGGAGACGACCATCGACGACATCTCTTCGGCGAGCATGGAGCAGTCGGCGGGGATCGACGAGATCGCGTCGGCGGTGGCGAGCCTCGACCAGTCCACTCAGCAGAACTCGCAGATGGCCCAGGACGCGGCGCGGCGGACGGGCGAGATGACCCGCACGGCGCGCGGTCTTCAGGAACGTGTGGACGACTTCGTCGGCGCCGCCGGGTCCGGAAAACGGGCGCGGGCGGCCTGACGACGGCGCAGGCCGGGTCCCGAGGGGCGTGAGGGGGGCGCTTCGGGCGTGCGCGGCGCTTTGGGCGGGGTCAGCTGGACGGGTTCAGCCCGCAGGCGACGGGCGCGTCGTCGATCCGGTCGATGGCCTGCGGCGCGCCGGAGCGACCCAGCGCATAGAGCCGGTCGTCCAGCCGGATATGCCGGAAACAGTGCGGCGTTCCCCCCAGCGCCTGACCGAAATCGAAGCAGTACCACGGCGCCTCGTAGGTCCAGTCCGCATCCAGGCACGCGCCGTCGGGGAACTGGAACGTGACCTTGCCGTCCTGCCGATAGCTCTCCCGTCCCCAGAGCTCGCCGTCGATCCGGTACCAGACGGTGCGGCCATGGGTCATCGCCGTCCATTCCTGCAGGGGCACGTCGCGCCCTTCGGCGTCCAGCGTCTCGGCCAGGCCGGCCGGGTTCGCGCCCGCAGCCCCGACCGGCGTCCAGGACAAGCCCCCGACCAGCGCCGCCAGCACCAGCGCCGAGGCGACGCTGCGCGCAGGCCTGCGCGCGGGTCCGCACCGGGCGTCGACCGCCGGGCAGGGCGCGCCTGCGGAGCGCGGGAGGGGGAGCGGCATGACAAGGGCCTCTTGGCGACTGCGATGGGGGTGCAGGTTAGTTGCGTCGCCGGCATGCGCAAGACCGCAGCCGCGCCCCTGCACGCCGCTTCACGATCTCGCGCCTGTCCGTCCCAGGCCGGGCGGAGTCGCTTTGCGCCTGTCCCCGGCCGGCCCAGCGGCTAGAGTGCAACCGCATCCCGGCGCAGACCGGGGCGAACCGGCAGGCGGGCGACGGGAGACGCGACATGGCGGAGCGGGACGGCAAGGGCGGCGCGCGGCAGGCTCCGCAGGGCGCCGGCGTCTGGAAATCCGGCCGCGGCAAGGGCCGCCGCCAGCCGCGCGGCCGTCAGGTCGAGGACGCGGCGCTGGCCGGGATCCGCGCCCTGCTCGGCCCCGGCCCCCACCGCCGCGACCGGCTGATCGAATATCTGCACCGCATTCAGGACGCCCATGGCCACCTCTCCGCCGCCCATCTGCGGGCGCTGGCCGAGGATCTGGGCCTCGCCCAGGCCGAGGTCTGGGAGGTCGCCACCTTCTACGCCCATTTCGACCCGGTGAAGGAGGATGAGACCCCGCCCCCCGCGCTGACCGTGCGGGTCTGCGGGTCGCTCACCTGCGCCATGGCCGGGGCCGACCGGCTGCGCGCGGCGCTGATCGCGGGGACCGACCCGGCGCGCATCCGCATTCTCGAGGCGCCCTGCATGGGCCGCTGCGACCTCGCTCCCACCGCCGAGGTCGGCCATCGCCATGTCGATTTCGCCACCCCCGCCTCGGTCCTCGCCGCGGCGCATTCCGGGGAGACCCATCCGCTGATCCCGGACTACGAGCCGCTCGCGGCCTATCTCGCCGACGGCGGCTACGCCCAGCTGGAGGCTCTGCGCGCCGGCGCGCGCGGCCGGGACCAGATCCAGCAGGCGGTGGCGGAGGCCGGCCTGCGCGGGCTCGGCGGCGCCGGTTTTCCAGCCGCGCGCAAATGGGGATTCGTGAGGGCCGAGCCCGGGCCCCGGATGCTCGCGGTCAATGGCGACGAGGGCGAGCCGGGGACGTTCAAGGATCGCCTGTTCCTCGAAACCCGCCCGCATCTGGTGCTGGAGGGCATGCTGATCGCGGGCCACGTGGTCGAGGCCGAGACCTGCGTGATCTACCTGCGCGACGAATACCCCGCGGCGCGCGAGATCCTGACCCGCGAGATCGCGGCGCTGGAAGCAGCCGGACTCGTCCCCCCCGGCCATATCGACCTGCGCCGCGGCGCGGGCGCGTATATCTGCGGCGAGGAATCCGCGATGCTGGAATCGATCGAGGGCAAGCGCGGCCTCCCCCGTCACCGCCCGCCTTTCGTCGCGCAATCGGGCCTCCACGGCCGCCCCACCCTGGTCCACAACATCGAGACCCTGAAATGGGTCGCCCGCATCTGCCGCGAAGGGCCGGAGGTGCTGAACGCCGTGGAACGCAACGGGCGCAAAGGCTTGCGCAACTTCTCCGTTTCCGGCCGCGTGAAGAACCCGGGCGTGCATTGCCTGCCGGCGGGCTCTACGATCCGCGACCTGATCGAGGCGGCGGGGGGGATGCAGGACGGGCATGTCTTCAAGGCATACCAGCCCGGGGGGCCGTCCTCGGGCCTGCTGCCGGCGTCCGACGACGATGTGCCGCTGGATTTCGACTGCCTGCAGGAACGCGGCAGCTTCATCGGCTCGGCGGCGGTGGTGGTGCTGTCGGACCAGGACAGCGCCAGGGGCGCCGCGCTCAACATGCTGCGCTTCTTCGCGGACGAGAGCTGCGGGCAGTGCACGCCATGCCGAGTCGGCTGCGCCAAGGCGGTGAGCCTGATGCAGGCGCCGTCCTGGGACCAGGCGCTGCTGGAGGATCTGTGCCAGGTGATGGAGGACGCCTCGATCTGCGGACTAGGTCAGGCGGCGCCGAACCCGATCCGGCTGGTGATGAAGCATTTTTCGGAGGAGATCGGAGCCGTCGTTAACGATTGATTTTAAGCAGAGACAATCAGCATCCCACCGAAAACGATTTTTTCCCAACAGCGATTCTGCTATGATCCGGTGTGGAAAGCGATCTACCGAAGCGGTGGAGATGATGGGGGGCCTATGTTTTTCGTGCGGTCGCGTTTTCTGAAAGCCGAAGGGGCGTGGTTCGATTTCGACTTCTTCCGCGACCAGCATCTGCCCCTGATCATCGAACGCCACACGAAATATGGACTGCTGGCGGCGGAGATGTCGCCGAGCGACCTGCCGGACGCCTTCGCCGTCGTTGCCTTCATGTTCCGCGACGAAGCCGGGTTCTGCGCGGCGCTGAACGACATGGAGGAGATCCTGCCGCATCTCCGCCTGACGACCAACGCGCAGATGGAGGTGAAGCTGGCGCGGGAGGGCGAGGCGCAGCATCGCGAACTGCTCGCGCAATTCCGCCGCCGCGCACGGCCCGAGAGCGGGTCGAACGCATTGGTTCAGGTCGTCGGCTAGACCGGCCCAGGCGTCGTCGCGCGATCGCCATCAGGACGGCGGAGGGCTTCGAAACCGGGCTTGGGCGCCAAGGCGGCGGCTTGCGTCACCCTCGAAAGCGGAAGCGCGCCGGGCCCGTCACGTTCAGGCGCGACGCCGGTCGCGACCTCGGTCTAGCGCTCGGCCTCCACGCTCAGGCGCTTTTCGTAGGCCCGCGAGATATGGCGCTGGGCGGCGGCGTCGGCGGCGTCCTCGTCCCGTCCTTCGATCGCCCGCACGATGGCGTCGTGCTCGTCCACCGTCTCGGCCCCGCGGGTGGGGTCCGAGAGCGAGGTCATGGTCAGCAGCGCCATCGAACGGCGGATCCCGTCCAGCATCGTATTGAGATAGCGGTTATGCGAGGCGAGATGCACCTGCCGGTGAAAACGGCGGTTGTTGTCGCGCAGCCCCTCCGGTTCCGCGGTCAGGCGGCGGCTGTCCTCGACCAGACGGCGCAGCAGCGCCTTCTCCTCCGGCGCTGCGTGGCGGGCGGCGAGGCGGGCCGCCAACCCCTCGACCACCGCGCGCACCTCATAGAGTTCGCCCAGCTGGTTATGGTCGAGCGAGGCCACGACCAGTCCGCGCCGCCCGTCATGCTGGACCACGCCCTGCGTCTCCAGCCGCCCCAGCGCCTCTCGGATCGGGGTGCGGCTGACGCCGAAGCGCTCGGCGAGCTCGGTCTCCACCAGACGGGCGCCGGGCGGATAGCGGCCACGGTCGATGGCGTCGAGGATCAGGCTGTAGGCGTCGGTCGCGCCGTCGCGGGACATGGGGACCTCCGTTGGGGAGGGCGGAGATTAGCCGCCCGGGGCGAAGTCGCAAGCGCGCAGTCGACGAAGCGCCGCGGGGCGATGGGGATGGCCTTCGGGGACGTCGGGCAGGTCGAAATCCGCGGCGACCTCGCGGACCATGCCGATCCGGTCCATCACCGCGCGCGACGGCGCGTTGACCGCGACGGCGACGAGTCCGGGCAGGGCAAGCCCGCCTTGGTCCTGGGGCGCGAAGCCGCGGGCGCGGGAGAGTGGGCGGGGTGATCGCGCATCAGCTCAGGATCGGCATGGTCAGAGGCGGGACATCAGGTCGTCCGCCAGCGCCTCCGCCTCCTTCGCCGCGCGCGAGCGGGGGGAGATCTCGGCGGCGGAACGCCCCTGCAGGAAGGCGGTGGAATAGGCCACGCGGTTGCCGAGCGCGGTGGGGGCGATGTCGGCCCCGGTCTCGGCGAGCATCCGCAACGTGTCCTCCATCGCGCCGCCGCGCGGCGGCACGCGGTTGAGC
>NZ_JBSRTQ010000079.1:0-21183 GCF_055129145.1 Albimonas sp.
GGCGCGGGCGGCGACATTGGCGTAGACCGCGCGCTCGAACGCCTCATAAGCCGCGACCGCGCCGGGATCGAGGAAGGGCAGCTGCTGCATCATCAGCACGCCCGCCAAGCCCGCGGTCGGGTCGATCCAGTAATGGGTGTTCATCACCCCGGCCCAGCCCAGCGAGCCGGCGTTGCGCATGCCCGGGATCGCCGCCTCGTTGCGCATGAAGGCCAGCGTCCAGGTCTTCTCCACGCCCGGAAAGAACTCGATGCCCGAGCCGTATTCGGGCTTGGCCGAGGGGGCGGGCTGCATCCGCAGATCGCCGATGGCGTTCTCCGACAGGCCGCGGATCGCGGCGGGGGAGAGGATGCGCACCCCGTCGAGCTCGCCGCCGCGCAGGATCATGCGCAGGAAGCGGGCGTAATCCGCCGCGGCGCCGTTGAGCGCGTGGCCCATGCCGAAGAAATCCGGGGTGGAGGGCAGGTCCGCGTCGAGGATGCGGAACCCGTCCGGCCCCGCCGCATGCACCGCCACCTTGCGCGCGGTCATGTCGGGGGAGAACACCACGTCGGTGGAGCTCATGCCCAGCGGGCCCAGGATCTCGCGCTTGAGGAAGCCCTCGATGCGCTCGCCGGAGATCTCTTCGACCACGAGGCCGAGCCAGTCGGTCGACACCCCGTATTCCCAGCGCGCGCCCGGATCGAAATGCAGCGGGAAGGCGGGGAGGGAGGCGCGGCGGCCATGGGACATGCGCGGCGCGCCGGTGATCTCGATCAGGCGGGACTGGTCGGGGTTCCAGATGTCGTAGACCAGGCCCGAGGTGTGGGTCATCAGGTGGCGCACGGTGACGGGCGTGGAGGCGGGACGGTAGCGGGGGATGTCGCCGTCCCAGCCGTCGAGCACCTGCAGCGCGGCGAATTCGGGCAGGATGTCCGCCACAAGGTCGTCGAGCGAAAGCAGGCCCTCGTCGATCAGGCGGAGCGCGGCGACGGCGCCGATGGCCTTGGTCATGGAGAACAGGCGGAAGACGCTGTCCGGGGTCATGCGCACGCTCCCGCCGGCGGCGCGCAGGCCGTGGGCGGATTCGTGCAGGATGCCGTCGGCGTCGACGACGACGGCCACGCAGCCGGGCGTGGATCCGGCGGCGACCTGGGCGTCAAGCGCCCTGGATATCGCGGCGATCTCGGGCATCGGCCTCCTCCCCTATGTCGGTTTTGCAAAGGATAGCCCAGCCGGGGCTCCGCGCCCATAGGCAAGCGCGGAACGCCGTTGCGTCTCGGCGGTCGGATCATGCGCCCCCGGCCCCGCGCGCCGCGGGCGCCTCGGCGCCGTGTTCGGGTCGGTGGTCGCGGCGCCTCGGTCCCTCCGGCGCGAGCTCCGCCCGAGAGCGAAGCGCCGCGTCGGGGGCGCGCGGGCGGCGGCGTTCCGCCTGCGGCGCGCAGGGACGGGGGCGCCTGGCCGGGACGTCTCCCGGCGGACCGGGGGGTCGGCGCGATCAGGCCGGGGTCCTGGCTCCGGCGGCGGCGCAGAAGGCGGCGATGAGGGCGGGATCCTTCACCCCCGGCGCGCTTTCCACGCCCGAGGACAGATCCACCTGCCGCGCCCCGGTCAGCCGGGCCGCCTCCGCCACGTTCGCCGCGGCGAGCCCGCCCGACAGCATCCAGGGCAAGCCCCAGCGCCGCCCCTGCAGCAGCCGCCAGTCGAAGGGAATGCCGTTGCCCCCCGGGAGCGCCCCGCCCTTCGGCGGCTTCGCGTCGATCAGCAGCTGATCCGCGACGCGGGCGTATTCCGCGATGGCGGCGAGGTCGCCCTCATCCGCCACGCCCAGCGCCTTCATCACCGGCAGGCGATAGCGGTCGCGGATCTCGGCCACCCGCTCGGGGCTTTCCGAGCCGTGAAGCTGCAGCATGTCGAGCGGCGCCGCCCCGACCAGCGCGTCCAGCGCCGCGTCGGCGGCGTTCACCGTCAGCAGCACCTTGCACAGCCCCACCGGCGCCTGCGCGGCCAGCGCGGCCAGCGCCGCATCGTCGAGATGGCGCGGCGACTTCGGGAACGACACGAAGCCCGCATAGGCCGCCCCCGCCGCCGCCACGGCGGCGAGGTCGCCCGCGCTGCGCAGGCCGCAGATCTTCACGCGCAGGCTCATAGCGGTCCCGTCATCCTCGAATGATCGCCGGGCCCGAAGCTTCGGGCCTCAGCCCTTGGTCAGGCCGAGGATATCGTCATCCTCTTCGCCAGCCTTGGCCGCGAGGCGCTTGTTCTCGCGGTCGAGCCGCTCCGCCTCGCGCTTGAACCGCCGCTCCGCCTTGCGATGCTCGCCTTCGCGCAGCATCTCCAGCACGAGGCCGATGACCACGCCGAGGAAAACCGACAGGAACACCGCCAGGTAGACCGGCAGCGTCACCGAGGTCGGGAAGCCTTCGGCCCCCGGCACGGCGACGCCCGGCGGCAGCGCGCTGAGCGTCACCGGACCGCGATTCGCGATCGCCAGAAGGACAGCCGCCACCGCGACCACGATCAGAAAAAGGTACTTGAGGTAGCGCACCGCGCTCTCCTGGCTGGGGAAGGGCCCGGGAGCCGGATGCTTCCGGCGCGGACCTCAATCCTCGTCTTCGTCTTCCGCGTCGTCGCCGTTGAGGCGCAGACGGAGCTCCTTGCCGGTCTTGAAGAACGGCACATGCTTCTCGGGCACCGGCACGGATTCTCCCGTGCGCGGGTTGCGCCCCATCCTCGCATCTCGCTTCTTTACCGAAAACGCGCCGAAGCCGCGCAGCTCCACCCGGTCGCCGCTTGCGAGCGCCCCTGCGATCTCGTCGAAGACCGTGGATACGATCCTCTCGACATCGCGATGGTAAAGATGCGGATTTTCCTCGGTCAGCCGCTGGATCAGCTCCGACTTGATCATCCTCTTCCCCTCTGCCCGGCGAAAGACCTCGCCTCCTCGTCCGCCGCCGTGCGATTCACTATTTCCGTTCGGTCGCGAAAAGTCACATGCTTTCCGCGCCCCACCAGCCTATGCGCCACTCATCGGAGTATTGAGAGGAGACGGACGCCTCCCGTCAACCGGCCAATGCCCATCTGGTCCAGAACCGTGGCTCCTGCGTCCCTGATGTCGAGGAATTTGCGCAGCACACTCACTGGTTCGGACGGTTTTTCCACTTTTCTCAGCGGAAGCGACGCGGCGACGCCCTTAGAACCGAGCCAGACCCGCGCCTGCTCCATCCCGCCGATCTCGTCGATCAGCCCGCGCTCCAGCGCCTGACGGCCGGAGAACACCCGTCCGTCGGTGACCGAGACCAGCGCCTCGCCCATGAGCCCGCGGCGTTCGCCGACGAGCCCGCGGAACCACTGATGCGCTTCGCCGATCATCCGGTCCTCCCACGCCGCCACCTCTTCGGGGGTGGCGGAGAAGGGCGAGGGGCGGGCCTTGTAGATGTCGGACCGCCGCTCGGACACCTGCACGCCGACGAGGTCCATCAGGCCGCGGACGTCGACCTCCTGCTTGATGACGCCGATCGAGCCGGTGATGGTGTTGCCATGGGCGACGATGCGGTCGGCGGCGATGGCGGCGAGATAGCCGCCCGAGGCCGCGACCTCGCCCATCACCGCGATCACCGGCTTCGCCTCGGCCACTTTGCGGATGGCCTCGTAAAGCGCCTCGGCCCCGGTGACGGTGCCGCCGGGGCTGTCGATGACCAGCATCAACGCCTCGACGTCGGGATCCTCGGCCAGCGCGCGGATCAAGGCGTCGCGGTCGTTGTCGAGCACGATGATCCCGGTCAGGTCATGGCGCGCCACATAGGGCCCGGTGGGTTCGCCGTCGCCCGCGAAGAGCGCATAGGCGACGAGCCCGAGGGCGAGGATGGCGACGACCCGCCAGAAGGTGAATATGCGAAGCATGAGAAGGAGATGGCACGTGCAGGGCCGCACGTCCAGTGGCTGCGGACCGTGGGGCGGTCAGACCACGTTCATCAGGGACGACACCCGGTCCACGGCCTTCGGCAGAACCATCGCGCCGACCTCGAAATTCTCCAGCAGCCAGGGGGGGGGGGCGCAGGCCGATCCAGACCAGCCCGACCGCGTAGAGCGCGAGCAGCGCGGCGAAGGGGACGACCGCGGCGAGGGCGCATCGTCGATCGCCGCGGCGCCGAGGGTCGCGCAAACCGCGCCGAGCGCGAAACGAAATCCGATGAGCAACATCGCCGCCGCCGCGCAGATCCGTCGATCTTCCGGGGGACCATTCATCGGCGCAATCGGAAACCGGCGCGTCAAACGAAAAGGGCGCCCCGAAGGGCGCCCCGTCGCGCGGCTTACGCCGCCCGTTCCCGGAACCGTCAGGGAGCCTCGCGGCCCCCCGCCGGATCACTCCTCGCGCGTCTTGAGCGCCGCGCCGAGGATGTCGCCGAGCGAAGCGCCCGAGTCAGAGGACCCGAACTGCTCGACGGCTTCACGCTCTTCGGCGATCTCGCGGGCCTTGATCGACAGGCCCAGACGACGGGCGTTCTTGTCGATGTTGGTCACGCGGGCGTCGACCTTGTCGCCGACCGAGAACCGCTCGGGGCGCTGGTCGCCACGATCGCGGGCCAGGTCCGAGCGACGGATGAAGGCCTTCATGCCCTCATGCTCGACCTCGATGCCGCCGTCCTCGATCTTGGTGACCTCGACGGTCACGATCTCGCCGCGCTTGATGCCGCCGGCGGTCGTGGTGAACGAGTCCTCGGAGAGCTGCTTGACGCCCAGCGAGATGCGCTCCTTGTCGATGTCGACGTCGAGCACCACGGCCTTGACGATGTCGCCCTTGGCGTATTCGGCCAGAGCCTGCTCGCCCGGACGGTCCCACTCGAGATCCGAGAGGTGGACCATGCCGTCGATGTCGCCGTCCAGACCGATGAACAGGCCGAACTCGGTGATGTTCTTCACCTCGCCCTCGACCTCGGTGTTGGCCGGGTAGTTCTCGGCGAACAGCTCCCACGGGTTGCGCAGGCACTGCTTGAGGCCGAGCGACACGCGACGCTTCACCGGATCGACGTCCAGCACCATCACTTCGACTTCCTGAGAGGTCGAAACGATCTTGCCCGGATGCACGTTCTTCTTGGTCCAGGACATCTCGGAGACGTGAACCAGGCCCTCGACCCCCGGCTCCAGCTCCACGAAGGCGCCGTAGTCGGTGATGTTGGTGACGCGGCCCATCAGCTTCATGCCGGCCGGGTACTTGGCGTCGACGCCTTCCCACGGATCGGACTGCAGCTGCTTCATGCCGAGCGAGATGCGATGCGTCTCCTTGTTGATCTTGACCACCTGGACCTTGAGGGTCTCGCCGATGTTCACGATCTCGGACGGGTGGTTCACGCGACGCCACGCCATGTCGGTGACATGCAGGAGGCCGTCGACGCCGCCCAGGTCCACGAAGGCGCCGTAATCGGTGATGTTCTTCACCACGCCGTCGACCACGTCGCCTTCGGTCAGACGCGCGACCACCTCGGCCCGCTGCTCGGCGCGGCTCTCTTCGAGCACGGCGCGGCGCGAAACCACGATGTTGCCGCGGCGGCGGTCCATCTTGAGGATCTGGAACGGCTGGGGCACGCCCATCAGCGGAGTGATGTCGCGCACCGGGCGCACATCGACCTGGGAGCCGGGCAGGAAGGCCACGGCGCCGCCGAGGTCGACGGTGAACCCGCCCTTGACCCGGCCGAAGATCTGGCCTTCGACGCGGCTGTCCTTGTCGGCGGCGGACTCGAGACGATCCCACGCCTCTTCGCGGCGGGCCTTGTCGCGGCTCAGAACCGCTTCGCCCTTCGCGTTCTCGACGCGGTCCAGGTAAACCTCGACCTCATCGCCGACAGCGATCTCGGCTTCGCCCGGACGCTGGAATTCCTTGAGCTCGATCCGGCCTTCCATCTTGAAGCCGATGTCGACCAGAGCCTGGCCGTTGTCGATCGCGAGAACCTTGCCCCGAACGACGGCGCCCTCTTCGGGCATGTGGAGCTCGAAGCTCTCCTGAAGCAGGGCTTCGAAGTCTTCCATGGTGGCGATAGCCATATTTCGATTCTTCTCCGTTTCACGATTATTCGGGCCTGCCGGTTGGTTCCGGCGGTCTTGGTCGGTGGCGATGCGGCGGGGTTCGCCGGAAACACGCGAAGGCCCGGGGATGGGGTCCCGAGCCTGCTCGATCAGCCTTCGCGTTTTCTTTTTATGAGCGCCGCCGCTTCGGCGATGGCCGCGTCTATAGTCAATTCCGTGGTATCGAGCAAGAGCGCGTCGGGCGCGCGCAACATGGGCGCGTCCGCCCGCCCCGCGTCGCGGGCGTCGCGACGCGCGAGGTCGCCGGCCACGTCGTCGAGGGTGATCGCGGGATCCCTGGCCGAGAGCTCGGCGAAGCGGCGCGCGGCGCGGGCGGCGTCGGACGCGGTGACGAAGAGCTTGGCGTCCGCATCCGGGCAGATCACCGTGCCGATATCGCGACCATCGAGCACCGCGCCCTGGGCCTGGGCGGCGAATTCACGCTGGAATTTCAACAGGGCGGCGCGAACCTCGGGGATGGCGGCGACGACGGACGCGGCCTCTCCGGCGGGGCCGGTGCGCAGGCCGTCGGCGGCCAGATCCTCGGGTCGCAAGGTCTCGGCCACCGCGACCGCATGGTCGCGATTGACCACGCCCGCGCCCTCGCGCAGGGCCCGCAGGCCGGTGGCGCGGTAGAGCAGGCCGGTGTCGAGATGGGCGAAGCCGAAGCGGGCGGCGAGCGCGCGGGCGATGGTGCCCTTGCCGGCCGCGGCGGGGCCGTCGATGGCGACGACGAAGCTCATCGCCAGCCCGCCGACTCAGGGGCGATGCGGTCGAAGCGCGGCGCCTCGCCCACGATGTCGTAATAGTCCGACTTGCTCGCCACGAATTCGTGCCCCGCGAGCGCGAGGCCCGTCGTCTCGTCAGCGCTTCCCATCCAGATCTCCATCCGGTCCCAATCCGTGGCTGTCCAGAACAGGTTGGCGCCGCAGGTTCCGCAGAACCCCCGTCGCCCGGTCTCGGACGACGCGTACCAGCGCAGGCTCTCGCCTTCCACCGCCACATCCTTCGCGTCGACGGTGGTGCAGACCACGTGATGGCCGGTGGTGCGCCGGCAATCCTCGCAATGGCACGCGACCAGCGGGCCCGGCGCCCCGGTCAGCCGCCAGCGCACCGCGCCGCAGAGGCATCCGCCGGTCATCATGGCCGGGCCTCCCAGTCCCAACCCTCGGGCTCGTCGCCGGGGAAGGCGGGCAGCGCGGGGTCGAGGGTCACGTAATCGGCCTTGGTCGCGACGTGGATATGCCCGGCCAGCCGCACGCCGGTGGGAACGTCCAGCGTGCCGGCCATGATCGAGACATGGCGGCCATGGTCCGGCGACCAGAACAGGTTGCCCCCGCAGGTCCCGCAGAAGCCGCGCCGCGCGAAGGAGGAGGACCGATGCCAGGTCAGCGTCCCGGCCGAGGTCAGCTCAAGATCCCCGCTCGCGCAGGCGGTGGCGGCGACGTGGTGGCCCGATGTGCGGCGGCATTGCCCGCAATGACAGGCCACCACCGGGCGCAGCGGGCCGTTCACCCGATAGCGCACGCCGCCGCAGAGGCAGCCGCCTTCATGGAGTTCGGTCTCGCCCCCGGTCATGCGGCGTCGTCCTCGTCCCCCATCGGCGCGCCCAGCGCCGCCATCAGCGGACCGAAGGCGGGGAAGGAGGTGGCGATGGGGCCGGCGTCGTCCACGCCTACCGGGCGCTTCGCGGCGAGGCCCGCGATCAGGAACGACATGGCGATGCGGTGGTCGAGATGCGTGGCGACCGTGCCGCCGCCCGGCACGCCGTCGGCGCCCATGCCGTGAACGGTGAGACTGTCCTCCGTCTCCTCCACCCGCACGCCCATCGCCTCCAGCCCCCGCGCCACGGCGTCGATGCGGTCGGATTCCTTCACGCGAAGCTCGCCGATGCCGCGCATCACCGTCTTTCCTTCCGCGAAGGCGGCGGCGACGGCGAGGATGGGATATTCGTCGATCATCGACGGCGCGCGCTCGGGCGGCACCTCGACGCCCCGCAGGGACGAGAAGCGGGCGACGAGATCGGCGGCGGGCTCGCCCCCCTCCTCCCGCGCCTGGCGGGTTTCGAGATCCGCGCCCATCTCGCGCAGCGTGGCGATCAGGCCGGTGCGGGTCGGGTTCATGCCGATGCCGGGGATCAGCACCTCGGAGCCCTGGACCAGCAGCGCCGCCACCAGCGGGAACGCGGCCGAGGACGGGTCGCGGGGCACGGCGAGGGTCTGGGCGATCAGCTCCGGCTGGCCGACGAGGCGGATCAGGCGGCCGCCGCCGGGGGCGTCCGACGTCTCCACCACCGCGCCGAAGCCGCGCAGCATCCGTTCGGTATGGTCGCGGGTCGCCTCGGGCTCGATGGCCTCGGTGATGCCCGGCGCGTTGAGGCCGGCGAGCAGCACCGCCGATTTCACCTGGGCCGAGGCCATCGGCAGGCGGTAGCTGACGGGACCCGGGTCGACGGCGCCGGTCAGGGTCAGCGGCAGGCGGCCGCCGCGACGGCCCCGCGCCTCGGCCCCGAAGAGCGCCAGCGGGTCGGTGATGCGGCCCATCGGGCGCCGGCGCAGGCTGGCGTCGCCGGTGAACGTCGCGGTGATCGGGGTGGTGGCCATCGCCCCCATGATCAGACGGACCCCGGTGCCGGAATTGCCGCAGTCGATCACGTCCTCCGGCTCCGCGAAGCCGCCGACGCCGACGCCGCGGACCGACCATGCGCCCTCGCCGGTGCGGGTTACGGTCGCCCCGAACGCCGCCATGGCGCGGGCGGTATCGAGCACGTCCTGGCCTTCCAGCAGCCCGGTGATCTTCGTCTCCCCCACCGCCAGCGCGCCCAGGATCAGGGCGCGATGCGAGACGGACTTGTCGCCGGGGATGATCGCCTCGCCCTTCAGCGCGCCGGAGGCGCGCGAGACGAGCGGTTGCGGGGCGCCGTGCGCGGACATGGCGGATCTCTCCTGGTCGCGAGGGCCCGCAGCAGGGTGCGGGGGCCGTCGCGCGTGTGGGCCGGATTCCGCGTTCGGCCTAGCCCATCGGAGACGCGTCGTCCACCGGCGGGGGCGCCATCGGGGGCGCCGTTAGGGGCGGGGCGGCAGGAACATTGCCGGTCAGCCAGCGCTCGGGGTTCTCGCAGGCGATCTGGCGGAAAAGCTCGCCGCCGAGCGCATGGCGGAGGCGGATGGAGAGCGAGCGCTCCGGCAGCTTCTCCATCTCCGCCATGTAGAAATCCGAGCCGAAGAGCACGCGTTCCCGCACGCAGGGATTGTCGAGGAAGACGCGCAGCGCCGGGAAATTCTCGTCGAAATAAAAGATCGTGTAGGAGATGTCGGTGTAAAGATTGGGGAAGCGCGGATCCTCCAGCATATCAAGAATTCTGGTCAGCCAGTTCGCATCCCGCGCCGCCTTGTCGTCGGGGTCCATCGGCTCCTCCAGATAGCCGCGCCAGTCGATCGCCCCGCCGAAATGGGCGAGGCAGACGCGCAGGTCGGGAAACGCCTCCATCACCGGCACGAAGGCGTGGGGGGAGGCGTAGCCGCGCGTCCGCCGCTCCGGCATCGTCTGATGGCGCACCCCGCCGCGGGAGCAGTGCGAGATCACCGGGATGTTTCGCTCGAGGCAGAGCGGGTAGATTTTTTCCATCAGCAGGTCGTGGTCGGGCGGAAAGCCCAGCGGCGGGTAGATCTTGAGGCCGTGGAACGCGCCGCTGTCGAGGCAGCGCCGGAATTCGTCGACGCCTTCCTGGCCGCGGCCGGGATGAACGGTGGCGAAGGGCAGCATGGTCCCCGCCAGATCCGGCAGGGCGGCGATGCGGGCGAGGTCGTCATGCTGGGCCGGCAGGTCCACGTCCGGCTTGCCCGCGCCCATGAAGGCCATGTCCATCGGCAGCACCACGAAGCGCGTGCCCCTGGGATAATAGCCGCGCGCGGTGCGCAGCACCCCCTCCTGACCGCCCTTGACGGTGGAGATGGCGGCGAAGCGGGCCGCACGCTCGAACTTGTCGCGATGCTCGCGCGAGAGGAGTTGGCGCAGCGTCCACATCAGCCCCTCGCGCACCGGCCCGATCTTGAGCAGGCGCATCAGGCCGAAGGGCAGATAGCCGTTGGGCACATGGTCCATGGTGAAGGCATGGACGTGGCAATTGGTGATCGGCAGGTCGGACATCGGCGGCGCTCGTCAGTTTCGGACGTTGCGTCAGCCTAGCACGGTCGGCGGCGGCGTGGGCGTGAGCGGCCGCACTTTTCATGGGGCGGAAAGTTTCATGGGGGGAAAGGGTCCCGGAGGTCGGGGGGAGCCGGCCCCCGGGACGTCGCGCCTCAGGGAGCGGCGCGAAGCTGGCCGGCGGGGACGGGGCCGCGCCTGCGCAGGGTGGGCAAGGAGAGGGCCGCGAGCAGCCGGGCCGCGGCGCGCCTTGTCGCGTTCCGCACGGCGTCGGACCGGATCCGACGCGCGCGCAGGGCGGCGGCGGCATAGGGATGGACGGCGGGTCGGGAGAAGTCGAACTCGGTCATCGCATCAGGTCCATTGTTCGGTGTCGGGCGGGAGACCGGCGCGCGGCCCCTTTCCTCGCCAAGCAATATCGGGATTTTCCGTCTCGCCCGCAAACGAGCTTTACGATAGGTTCGGTTAAACCCAGCTTGTGCGAAGGAGCCTCGCGCGCCCCATGCCCGACGCCGACCGGATGCCCCCCCTGGGCGGCCTGCGCGCCTTCGACGCCGCCGCCCGCCACATGTCCTTCGCCAAGGCGGCCGCCGAGCTGCATGTCACCCCTGCCGCCCTCTCCTGGCAGATCCGCAATCTGGAGGCGCATTTCGGCCAGCCGCTGTTCCGCCGCCTGAACCGGGCGGTGGCGCTGACCGCAGCCGGCCACGCCCTGCGCCCGGGGGTGGAGGCGGGGTTCCACGCCTTCCGCGGCGCGCAGCGGGCGGTGCGTCGGCTCGCGGCGGACCGCCCGCTGGTGGTCACCGCCGGCCCGGCGCTGACCGCCAAATGGCTGGCGCCCCGCCTCTTCCGCTTCGCCGAGGCGCATCCCGACATCGAGCTGCGCTTCGTCGCCTCCCTGCGCATCATGGATTTCGACCGCGACGGCATCGACGCCGCCATCCGGCTCGGCCTCAACCCGCTGCCCGGCCTGACCGCGCGCGATCTTTGGGTGGACCGGCTGGTCCCGCTCTGCACGCCCGAACGCGCCCGGACCCTGCGCCGACCGCAGGATCTGGCCGACCACCCCTTGCTGCACGACGATTCCATCGCGCTGATGACCGGGGAGCCCGGCTGGCCGGCCTGGCTGCGCGCGGCGGGGATCGACGCGCCCGCAGGGCCGCTCGCCGGGGAAAGGGGGCCCCGCTTCTCCCATGCCGATCACGCGATGGATGCGGCGCTCGACAATGCCGGCGTGGTGCTGGGGCGGTTCCTGGTGGCGTCGCGCGAGCTCGCGGCCGGGCGGCTGGTCGCGCCCTTCGGACTGACCCTGCCCCTGCCCGGCGTCTACCGGTTCCTCTGCCCGGCGGAGGCGGAACGCTCGCCCCCGCTCGCCGCCTTCCTCGCCTGGCTCGAATCGGAGATGGCGGCCACAAGGGCGGCGATGGAGGCGATGTTCCCCGGCCTGAGCTTTGCGGGCCCCGGAACCGACAGGCGATCCGATGATTCCGCTTCGCAATCGGTCCCCGGCTCGGGAGGCTCGAAAACCCGGCGGAATGACTGATTTCAGCAGCTTTGCGGCGCAAACGCCTCAATCGCGTCGAACGCAGGGCGCAATCCTCGGCCAGTTTCATCCTCAAGAAGTTCGTTCCAGAGCTGCGACCGGGACGACTTCCTTTAGATCCGGCGCGTCGACGCGATTGCCCCCCCTCTGACCGTCGACGCGTCGGATCGCCTCCCTCCCCCCCTGAAGCGCCCCCTGCCCGCCCGGCGCGACCCGGCGCGGGGTGTTTTCGTGGGCCGGCTCGTGGCATGAGGCGTCCTGCCCGCAGCCCGTGACGAAGGATCCGCCATGCCCCGCCCCGTCTCCATCCGGGCCGCGACCTTGGTCGGCTGCGTGGCGGTGGCGCTCTGGGCGCTGCTGGCGCTGTTCACCGTGCGCTCGGGCGCCGTGCCGCCGTTCCAGCTGACCGCGATGTGCCTGACGCTGGGGGCGCTGGTGGGGGTCGTCTGGGCGCGGATCGGAGGGCGGTCCCTGCGCGCGGCGCTGAGCGGCGGGCCGACGGCGCTGGCGTTGGGGATCGGCGGGATCTTCGGCTATCATTTCTTCTACTTCACCGCGCTCCGCGGCGCGCCCGCGGCCGAGGCCGGGCTGATCGCCTATCTGTGGCCGCTGCTGATCGTGCTGTTCTCCGGCCTGCTGCCCGGCGAGCGGCTGCGGCCCCTGCACATCCTCGGCGCGCTGATCGCGCTCGGCGGCGCCGGGCTGATCCTCGCGCCCGGGCTGAGGGCAGACGGGTTCGAGCCGCGCCACGCGGCCGGCTTCTCCGCCGCCATGCTCTGCGCGCTGATCTGGTCGGGCTATTCGGTGCTGTCGCGGCGGATGGGCGAGGCCCCGACCGAGGCGGTGGCGATCTACTGCGCCGTGGGCGCGGCGCTGTCGGCGCTCGCCCATCTGGCGCTCGAGACCACGGTCTGGCCTGCAGGCCCCGACGAGTGGGCGGCGGTGGCCGGACTGGGGCTCGGGCCGCTGGGGCTGGCGTTCTATGTCTGGGATTACGGGGTGCGGCGCGGGGACATTCAATTGCTCGGCGTCGCGGCCTATGCGGCGCCGCTGCTGTCCACCCTGGCGCTGGCCGCGGCCGGCGAGGCGCGGCTGACCGGGACGCTGGCGCTGGCGGCGGGGCTGATCGCGGGGGGGGCGGCGCTGGCGACGCTCGGCTCGCGGCGGGCGCGGCCGCGGGGCTAGCTCTTGGGGGGCCCCGCAAGAAAGGGGCCGCTTCAGCGGCCCCTTGAAGGTCAGGCGCGGCGGGGACGCCCGCGCGCCGTGGCCCGGATCGAAGATCAGTGGATCGACGGACTGAGCCGCGAGATCTCCTCCTTGAGCTTCAGCTTCTCTCGCTTCATGCGCGCCAGTTCGAGTTCATCGGCGGCCGGACGGCGCTGCTCATCTTCAATGAGGCGGTCCAGGTGCTGATGCTTCTTCCTGAGCTCGGTGATGTGCCCGGTGAGGTTCATCGACGTCCTCCTTCATGATGCGGTACCCTGATCTAAGCACCCGATCGGCCGATCCGTCATCAACTTTTCACGAGAACGCCTTGGTGAATTCGTCAAGTTCCAGGCACAGGCATTAACGAATCTTTCGAAGAGGCCCTGAATTACGCAATGAATGCTCGCTGAAGATGCGCCAAGCGTCGGAATCTTCTCGACATAGTTGCGAACGGGCGGCGAGGACGGTTAAGGCTCGGGCTGCCCGCGCATTCATGCTGATCGGGCGAAGGCGTGATCGCGGAGCGACGTGAAAATCGTCGCCGCCCCGCGCATCGCAACCACAGAGCGAATCGCCGCAGCCTTGAACGCCCCCGGCGCGCGCCGCCGGAGGCTCAGGCCCGCGGCAGCGCCCGTTCCACCAGCAACGACCAGTAGGCCACGCCCAGCGGCGCCGCACGATCGTCGAAGTCGTATTCGGGGTGGTGCAGCGGCGCGCTGTCGCCATTGCCGATGAACACGAAATTCGCCGGAACCACCTGGCCGAAAAAGGCGAAATCCTCGCCGCCCAGCACCGCGGTGGCGTTGGGCGAGACGTTGTCCGGGCCCACCAGCTCGTTCATCACCGACACCGCGAAATCCGTCGCCCCGGGATCGTTCCAGCAGACCGGATAGGCGTCGAGGCCGAGCTCGGGCTCCACCGTCACCCCCATCGCCTCGCCGATCAGGCGGCACTGACGCTCCATCTCGAAGATCATCTGCGCGGCGAGCTTGTCATCGAGCACCCGCAAGGTGCCCCAGATCTCGGCGGAAGGCGGCAGGACGTTGTAGGCCGACCCCGCCTGGAAGCGGGTGATCGAGATCACCGCGGGGTTCATCGGGTCGCGACGGCGCGAGATGATCGACTGGAAGGCGGTGATCAGCTGGGCGCCGGCGACGATCACGTCGTCGGCCAGATGCGGCATCGCCGCGTGGCCGCCCTTGCCGCGGATCACGATCCTGAAGCGGTCGGCATAGGCGAGCGCGGGGCCCGGCGTGGTCCCGAAAGTGCCCACCGCGTCGCCCGGCGCGTTGTGCATCCCGAAGGCGGCGCGCACCGGCCAGCGGTCGAGCAGCCCGTCGTCGATCATCGCCTTGGCGCCGCCGCCGCCCTCCTCCGCCGGCTGGAACACGAAGACCACGGTGCCGGAGAAGTTGCGGGTCTCGGCGATGTGCTTGGCGGCGCCCAGCAGCATGGTGGTGTGCCCGTCATGGCCGCAGGCGTGCATCTTGCCGGGGGTGGTCGAGGCGTAGGGTTTGCCGGTGGCCTCGAGGATCGGCAGGGCGTCCATGTCGGCGCGGATCAGGATGCGCTGCTCGGGCCCCGCCGCAGGGCCGTCGGCCCCGTGCAGGATGCCCACGACGCCGGTGCGGCCCACTCCGGTCTCCACCTTGTCGAAGCCGAAGCCGCGCAGCTTCTCGGCGACGACGGAGGCGGTGCGGACCTCCTCGTAATTCAGCTCGGGATGCATATGCAGGTCGCGCCGCCATTCGGTCAGCTCGGCTTCCAGCGCCATGATCGAGTTGGGGATGGGCTTGTTCATGCCGACGCTCCATCAGGGCCGCGGCGTCGCGGCGCATCGCGAGAGGGGGGCCGCGCCGCGCGGAGGCGGCTCAGCGGTCGAGGTCGAGGCGCGCGGCATCCCGCAGCAGGGCCGCGGCGCGGGGCGAGAAATCATCGCCATCTTTGACATGGCACGGGCCATCGTGCAGCGCCAGCGGAGCCCGCAGCGACAGCGGGCCGCGCGCGCCCTTGCGGGCGGTGAGGATCACGCGGCCGGCCGCCCGCCCCTCCCGCGAGGCCAGCGGCAGCAGGGTCACGTCGCCGGCGCGGCCGTGCAGGGCGGCGAGGATCTCGTCCAGCAGCCCGGCGCGGTGGATCAGGGTCAGCCGGCCGCGGGGCTTCAGGCGGCGCAGGGCGGCGTCGATCCATTCGGCGGTGGTCGCTCCGGCGCGCCGCGCCGTCGCCCGCCCCGCGTCGACGGACGCGGAGCCCGCGGCGGGAAACCAGGGCGGGTTGGTCAGCACATGGTCGAAGTTTCGGGCGCGCAGCGCGGGGGGCGGGTTGCGGGCGTCGCCTTCGTAGACCACCAGCCCGACCGAGGCGCCGTTTTCGGCGGCGAGCGCGGCGTAGGCCGGCTGCAGCTCCAGCCCGTGCAGCGTCACCCCCGGCACACGGGCGGCGAGACACAGCGCCGCCGCCCCCGCACCGCAGCCCAGATCCAGCGCGCTTTCGCCCTGGCTCGCGGGACAGGCGGCGGCGAGCAGCACCGCGTCGGGGCCGGATCGGTAGCCCAACCGGGGCTGACGCAGACGGACGCGGCCGCCGAGGAAGTCGTCCTCGGTCAGCTCGGCGGGGTCGAAACGCCGCGGCGCCGCCGGATCGGGCGGCGCCCGGCCCGCCGCGTCGGTCACCGCGACGCGCCGCTGAGCTCGCGCTCCAGCCCGTTGTCGCGCAGCACGGCGCGGGCGCGGAACGCGTCGGAGCGGGCGCAGACCAGCCTGCGCGGCAACACGCCCAAGCTGCCCTCGAGGACGCTCGTATGGACGTCGTACTCGAAGCAAACTATATCCTCGCCACGCAGCAGGGCCGTGGCGAAGGCGATCACCGTGGGATCGTTGGTGCGGATGAGTTCTTCCATGGTCCGAGGCATAGCGCGCCCCGCCCGCGCCCGTCGAGCCCGCGCCTTGCGCGCGACCCCGGAACGCGCGCCTGCCGAGACCGCCCTGCGCCGGGCGACCCGCTCCGTCTGCGCGCCCCGCCCCCGGGCGCGATGGCCCGACGCCGCGAGCGCCCGCGGCTTGACCTCCCGCCGCGCATCCGGACAAGTGCGTTTCTGAACAAAAGAGCGCGAACCTGATCGACGCCGACCCACCGACCGAAGACGCTCTCCCGACCGACGACGCCCCGACCGACGACGAAGGAACCTGCAGACCGTGACCGCGCCCGCAGCCCCCGCCCGCAGCCAAGCCGGCCCCGCCCCGCTGGACGCCTTCTCCCGGCTGCAGGCGCTGGTGGCCGACGACATGGCGCGGGTCAATCATCTGATCGCGACGCGCATGGCGTCCGAACACGCGCCCCGCATCCCCGAGATCACCCGTCATCTGGTCGAGGCCGGCGGCAAGCGCCTGCGCCCGATCCTGACGCTCGCCGCCGCCAGGCTCTGCGGCTATCAGGGCGAGCATCACGTGCTGCTGGCGGCGACGGTGGAGTTCATCCACACCGCCACCCTGCTGCATGACGACGTGGTCGACGAAAGCGGGCAGCGACGCGGACGACCTACCGCGAACCTTTTGTGGGACAACAAGTCCTCGGTCCTGGTGGGGGATTTCCTGTTCTCGCGGTCGTTCCAGCTGATGGTCGAGGCCGGGTCGCTGCGGGTGCTGGGGATCCTCGCCGACGCGTCGGCGGTGATCGCGGAGGGCGAGGTGATGCAGCTCGCCACCGCCAATGACCTCGGCACCGGCGAAGACGCGTATCTGCGCATGATCCACGGCAAGACCGCGGCGCTGTTCGCGGCGGCC
Source organism: Albimonas sp. (assembly GCF_055129145.1). NCBI lineage: Bacteria > Pseudomonadati > Pseudomonadota > Alphaproteobacteria > Rhodobacterales > Paracoccaceae > Albimonas > Albimonas sp. The sequence goes on from NZ_JBSRTQ010000079.1 coordinate 16,720, forward strand.
TCCGAGGTCGGCGGCGTGATCGCGGGCGAGGACGAGGCGTTGGTGCAGTCGCTGCGCGCCTATGGCCGGGCGCTCGGCATGGCCTTCCAGATCGTCGACGACCTGCTGGATTACGGCGGCAGCTCCGCCGCGCTCGGCAAGAATGTCGGCGACGATTTCCGGGAGGGGAAGGTGACCCTGCCGGTGCTGCTGGCGGTCGCCGCGGCCGAGGATGACGCGACGCGCGCGTTCTGGGTGCGGGTGATCGAGCGGCGGGAGCAGGGCGAGGGCGATCTCGCCCGGGCGCTAGGGCTGATGCAGGCCACCGGCGCGCTGGCCGAGACCGAGGCCCGCGCCCGCGCCTATGCCGAAGAGGCCCGCGCAGCGCTCGCCCCCTTCCCGCCCTCCGACATGCGGGACGCGCTGGCCGACGTGGTGGATTTCGTGGTGGCGCGGCTCACCTGACCGCTTGCGGCTCGACCGGACCGGCCTCGGCCCAGTTTCCCAGCCCGCGCAGGGTTTCGGCCGCTTCCATCGCCGGGCCGGGGGTGTCGAAAATCCCGAAACATGTGGCGCCGCTGCCCGACATGCGGGCGAGGCGGCAGCCCGGCGCGGCGGCCAGCGCGGCAAGCGTCGCGCCGACCTGAGGGGTGACCTCGCGGGCCGGCGCCTCCAGCATGTTCGAGGTTTTCGAAAGCGCCGCGACGAGGGTTCTGGCGTCCGGATAGCCCTCCGCCCACGTCGCCGCCTGGCCGTCGCGCCGCGCGAGCCTGGAAAACACCGCGCCGGTGGGGGTGGCGACTCCGGGATTGGCGAGCACCAGCCAGAAGCGCGGCAGGCGGGGGGCCGGGGACAGGACCTCTCCGATCCCCGACATGATCCGGGGGCGGGGCGAGGCGAGGCAGACCGGCACGTCGGCGCCGAGGCCGAGCCCGATCTCCGCCAGCGCCTGCGCCGACAGCCCAAGCCCCCACATCCGGTTCAGCAGGCGCAGCGCCGCCGCGGCATCCGCCGAACCGCCGCCGATTCCCGAGGCGATGGGCAGTCGCTTGACCAGCCTGAGCGCCGCGCCGGGGCGGCCGGGGGCGCGGGCGCGAAGCGCTTCCGCCGCCCGGATCACCAGATTGTCATCGCCCGTCGAGAGGCCCGCGCCGAAGGGACCGTCCAGCGTCAGCGAGATGCCGGAGGCGGGCTCCGCCTCCAGCCAATCCGAAATGTCGGGAAAAACCACCAGCGAATCGAGAAGGTGCAGCCCGTCGGCGCGGCGGCCGAGCACGTGGAGATGCAGGTTGACCTTGGCCCGGGCGGGCTCGGTCCAGATGGGAGCGGAGGTCAGGCCGGGCGCGCCGCCCGGCCCCGCGTCCTCAGCCGCCATTCGCCGCCGGCTTCTGCGGGGTCGCGCCCGAAGCGCTGGCGGCGGCGGGATCGGCCGAGGCCTCCTCCTTCATCACCAGGTCCAGCCCGCGATCCAGCTTGGCGCGGATCCGCTCCAGGTCCTTCTCGTCCGGGTTGAAGCTGATCGCGCGGCGCCACTGGAACCGCGCCTCGCGCTTGCGCCCGACCATCCACAGCGCGTCGCCGAGATGGTCGTTGATGATCGGATCGGTCGGCATCAGCTCCACCGCCCGCTCGAGATGCGGGGTCGCCTCTTCGTATTTGCCGACGCGGAACAGCACCCAGCCGAGCGAATCGGTGATGTAGCCATCCTCGGGCTTCTGCTCGACCGCCTTTTCGATCATGGCCTGGGCCTCGTCGAAGTTGCGGTCGAGCTCCACCCAGGAATAGCCGAGATAGTTCAGGACCATCGGCTGGTCCGGCTCCAGCGACAGCGCCTTCTGGAAGTCGGCCTCGGCCTCATCCCAGCGGCCGGCCCGCTCATGCGCGATGCCGCGGCGATAGAAGATCGACCAGTGCTGGCGCTGGATCGGGTCGATCATGGCGAGGGCGGCGTCATAGGCGGCGGCGGCCCCGTCCCAGCGTTCGGCCTTGCTGAGCGCCTGGGCGAGGGTGAGCTGGACCTCCAGATCCTCGGCATAGGCCTGGGCGAGCGATTCCAGCACGATCACCGCGTCGTCGTCGCGATCCAGCGTCAGCAGCGCGTCGGCGCGGCCGAGTTCGGCGGTCACGAACACCGCGGAGGACCGCGGTACCATGCGGAAATCCTCGATCGCCGCTTCGTGCTGGCCCTGCATGTCGAGCAGACGGCCGGCGAGCACCCGCACCTCCGCCAGATCCGGGCGCAGCGACAGGGCGATGCGGGCGTAGAGGAGCGCGACCCCGGCGCCGCGGTCGGAGCCGAGCGCGGTGGCGATGGAGAACAGCGCCTCCGCCCCGCCTTCGCGGGCGGTGGACACCATCAGGGTCGGCGGCTCGCCCCGGTCGAGCCGCGCCAGCGCCTCCCCGGCTTCGGCGAAACCGGGGGCGGCGTTGGCGTAGACCTCCCGCGCGCGGTCCTTGTCGCCCAGCGTCTCCAGCGCCCAGCCGAGCGCCAGGGCGGGGCGGCCGGCGGCCGAAGCGCCGGCGGCGAAGGCGGCGTCCAGCGCCTCCCGCGCGCCTTCGGCGTCGCCGAGCGCGGCGCGGGCGAGGCCGAGATGATAGCTGCCGAAGAGCTCGGCGGCGCGTTCGCCGCGCAGGGTGGCGAACGCGGCCTCCATCCCCTCGCGGTTGCCGCGGCCCATTTCGGCCCAGCCGCGCAGCAGACCGGTGACCAGCGGCGACATCCGCCCGTCATCGACGCCGAGCCGCGCCACGGCGCCGTCGAAATCGCCCGAGGCGATGTCGTCGGCGACCAGCGTCAGCGCGGCGAGCTGATGGGCGGGATCGGTTTCGGCGATCAGCTCGGCGATGGCGGCCGCGCCGCGCAGATCGCCGGTGAGCAGCTTGAAGGTCATCGCCCGGTCGCGCAGGCCGGAATCGCCGGGATCGCGGGCGAGCGCCGCGGCGAAGCGGCTGGCGGCCTCGTCGTAGTCGTTGCGGGCGGCGGCGGAACGGCCGGCGAGATAGGCGCCGGAGAGCGACGTCGCCGCGGCCTCCTGCGCCGGGACCGCTAGGGCCAGCGCCGCGAGCGCGGCCCTGAACACGATGGTTTGGGCTCGAAGCGTCACGGCGTCCGGTCCTCCGGCTGGGTGGCGGCTGTCATCGCCTATACATACTGCGCCCCCGGCCGGTAGCCAACGTGCCACGAAGGCTTTTTTGACGGAGGGCGTCCGGGCGGCGTCGAGATTTCCCGCAAGCCGAGATTTCCCGCAAGTTGCGGAAAAAGACCCGAAGCTCGCCCGAGGCTCGCCCCAATTTGAACACCGGCTGACGATCAGGTAGCGTCTCAGCGCGGGTCGGATGCAGGCGCGCGAGACGCCACGGAAATCCTTATGACGTTCGGGTTACGCATCTTCATCGGCGCATTGGCCATCGCGACCGCGATGACCGCGACGACTCCTTTCGCCAGCACGGCGCAGGAAACCTATGTGACCAGCACCGGCAAACGGGTGGTGATCGTGCCGGCGCGCGAGATGGGCTGCGGCGCGATGGCGCGCAAGATCGAAGAAATCGACGCCACCGGCTATCGCGGCCGCAACCCGCAGCCTATAGACCCTGCCGACCAGCGCCTGTTCAAATACGAGACCTCCGTATCCAACCGATATTATTCCCGCTGCCGCATCGTGGGCCCGGTGGGCACCGCGACCGACGTCCTTCGCAGCGGTTTCCGCAAGAGCACGTCAGGCGACTGACATGAGCCGCGTGTCGCCCGCCCGGGGCGCCGTCCCGACGCTGCTCGCCGCGGCGCTGGCCTTCGCGATCGACCAGATCTCGAAAGGGTGGATCCTGGGTCCGCTCGATCTCGACCGGATCGGGATCGTCGACGTGTTTCCGCCCTATCTGCGCTTCACGATGGCGTGGAATTCCGGCGCGAATTTCGGGCTGGGGGGGGAACTGGGGCGCGACGTGTGGATCGGGGCGGCGCTGGCGATCTCGCTGGCGCTGGCGATCTGGTCGCTGCGCATGGGCTCGGCCTGGCGCCGGGCCGCGGTCGGCATGCTGATCGGGGGGGCGCTCGGCAACGCGCTCGACCGGGTGATTTACGGCTCGGTGGTCGACTTCCTGAACATGAGCTGCTGCGGTTTCGACAATCCCTACGCCTTCAACCTCGCCGACGTCTTCATCTTCGCCGGCGCCGCCGGCTTGATCCTGCTCGACGGTTCTGACAATCAGAGCGCCTGACCGGCGCCGCCGGGCCGGCTCCATCCGGGTCGGGGATCCATCGGGAGGTCCATGGCCATCATGTCGATCGAACGCGCCTCACGGATCGTGCTGCTCATCGCGGCCGCCGGCATCGGGCTGACCGGCTGCTCGGGCGGCCGGCGAGCGATCGGGGACGCCTTCGGGCTCACCGTGGAATCGCCCAACGCCTTCAACGTGTCGCCCCGCGCGCCGCTGCGCCTGCCCGGCGACTTCTCGGCCCTGCCGCCGCCGACGCCCGGCGCGACC
>NZ_JBSRTQ010000080.1:0-21299 GCF_055129145.1 Albimonas sp.
CCGCGCCCCGCGCCCCGCGCCCCGCGCCCCGCGCCCGTTTCCGGTCCCGGCCGCCCGGCCTTGGCGCCCCGCGGTCCCCGCCGCCCGCCATTGCTCCGGCCAGCCCGCCGGTCCATGATCCGCGCCCGACGCCCCGGACCCTGACCTGACCTGAGCGACCGCCCCCCAGATGACCGATCCCCATGCCCCCGCCCTGCGCCGCACGCTGCCCGACGCGGAGGCGACGGACGACGCCGGCCGCGCGCTCGCCGCCGTGCTCGTCCCCGGCGACGCCGTGCTGCTGCATGGCGATCTGGGCGCGGGGAAATCCGCGCTCGCCCGCGCCGCCATCGCCGCGCTTCTGGACGAGGACGGACGGGCGGAGGACGTCCCCTCGCCCAGCTTCACCCTCGTCCAGGTCTACGACGCCGCCCGGGGCGAGATCTGGCATGCCGACCTGCACCGCCTCGCCGGCCCGGACGCGGTGGCCGAACTGGGGCTGGAGGAGGCCTTCGATCATGCGATCTGCTTCGTGGAATGGCCCGACCGGCTCGGCCGCGCCACCCCGCCCCGGCGGCTCGACATCGCCCTCGACTTCGAGCCCGCGCCCGGCGAGGGCCGCGTGATGGACGTCCGCGCCCATGGCGAAGGCTGGGAGGCGGCGCTGGCCGCGCTGCGCGCATGAGCGCCCTTGACCGCGCCGCCTTTCGCGCCCGTTTCCTCGACGACGCCGGCTGGGCCTCGGCCGCGATCCGCCCGCTCGCCGGCGACGCCTCCAACCGCCGCTATGATCGTCTGACCGAAGGCCCGGGCGGGGCCGGCGCCGTGCTGATGGACGCCCCGCCCGAGAAGGGGGAGGACATGGTCCCCTTCCTCGGCATCACCGAAACGCTGCGCGCCCGCGGGTTTTCCGCGCCCGAGATCCTCGCCGCCGACGCGGCCTCAGGCTTCGCGCTGATCGAGGACCTGGGCGACGACCTCTACGCCCGGGTCTGCGCCGCCGATCCTGCGGCGGAGACCCCGCTCTACCTCGCCGCGGCCGAGCTGCTGGCCGAGCTGCACACCGAACCCGCCCCCGCCCGCGCCGGCCCCCATATCGTGCCGCCCTACGATGCGCCGACCCTGCTGCGCGAGGCGATGCTGGCCGTGGACTGGTACCTTGAGGGCCTCGGCCTGCGGACCGAAGCGCTGTCGGCGGATTTCGCCGGCCTCGTCGTCGCCGCTTGCGCGCCGGTGGCGGGGGCCCGCACGGCGCTGGCTTTGCGGGATTATCATGCCGAAAACCTGCTCTGGCTGCCCGACCGCGTCGGGACCGCGCGGGTCGGGCTGATCGACTATCAGGACGCGCTGGCCGGCCACCCGGCCTACGACCTGATCTCGCTGACCGAGGACGCCCGCCGCGACACCTCCGCCGCCCTGCGCGCCGCGACCACCGCCCGCTATCTCGACGCCGCCGGGGTTCCCGAGGGCGCGCGCGAAACCTTCGGGGGCGAGGCCGCGATCCTCGCCGCCCAGCGCAACCTCAAGATCGTCGGCATCTTCGCGAGGCTCCACCTGCGCGACGGCAAGCCGAAATATCTCGACCTGATCCCGCGTGTCTGGGGTCATCTCGCGCGCGACCTCTCCCACCCCGCGCTGGCGCCCCTCGCGGGCTTTGTCGCGCGTCACCTGCCGGCGCCCGAGCCTGCGGTCCTCGCCCGTCTGCGCGCCGGGGCCGGCGCATGAGCGCGCCCGACACCGCCCCCGACACCGCGATGGTGCTCGCCGCCGGCCTCGGCACGCGGATGGGGGCGCTGACCGCTTCCACCCCGAAACCCTTGCTCAGGGCCGGAGGACGGGCGCTGATCGACCATGCGCTCGACCGGGCCGCGGAGGGCGGGGCGACCCGCGCCGTGGTCAACCTGCACTATTTTCCGGAGCGGATCCGCGCGCATCTCGCCGGGCGGAGCGCTCCAAGAATCCTGTTTTCGGACGAGACGGACGCGCTGCTGGAAACGGGGGGCGGCATGCGTCGTGCCCTGCCGCTGCTGGGGATCGGGCCGGTCTGGGCGATCAACTCGGACGCGGTGTTCGGCGGGCCGGCGCCGCTGCCGGCGCTGTCGGCGGCCTGGGATCCTGCGCGGATGGACGCCCTCCTCCTGCTGGTCGCCCGCGAGGACGCCCGCGCCTATACCCGCGCCGGCGATTTTTTCGCAGCCCCCGACGGCCGCCTGACGCGCCGCGGCGACCGCCCCCTCGCCCCCCTCGTCTATACCGGCGTGCAGATCATCCGCGCCGGCGCCTTCGCGGAGGGGCCGGAGGGCGCGTTCTCCACCAACCTCATCTGGGACCGGATGCTGGCGGCGGGCCGCGTCTATGGCGCGCTCCATCACGGCCCGTGGGTGGATGTGGGGACCCCCGCCGGCCTCGCCGAAGCCGAAGCCGTGCTCGCCGCGGAAACCCCCGCATGACCGGCGCCCAAAAAGTCTATTTCACGCCGCCGGGCGTGGATTTCTCGATCGCTCTCGCCCGCGGTCTTCGCGCCCGGCTGGACTCCGCCGACCCCGCCGCGATGGCCCGGGTGAAACTCTACCTCAATGCGCGCCGCACCGGGCGGGCGGTGTCGGAGGCGCTGGAAGCCGGTCGCCCCGCCACCTTCCTCCCCCGCATCGCGCTGGTCGGCGAGATGGCCGAGGAGGCGCTCGCCGCCGCGATCCCCTCGGGCCGCGGCCGGTTGCGCCGGACGTTGGCGCTGATGCGGCTGACCGGGGCGTTTCTGGTGGGCAATCCGGGCCTCGCCGACCCCGCCTCCGCCCCTGCGCTGGCGCTGTCGCTGCGCGGGCTGCTGGACGAGCTGCAGGCGGCGGGGCAGGGGGCGGAGGCGCTGCGCGACCTCGACCTCGCCCAGCACGCCGCCCACTGGACGCTGACGGCGGAGTTCCTGTCGATCCTCGCCGACGCCTGGCCCGAATACCTGGCCGAGGAAGAGGGCGGCGCCCCGGATCGCGAGGCGCGCCGCAGGCTCGCCGTCGCCGCGCTGATCGCGCGGTGGGAGGTCGCTCCCCCGACCGATCCGGTGATCGTCGCGGGCTCCACCGGCTCCACCCCCGCCACCGCCGAGCTGATGCGCGCGGTGGCGGCGCTCCCCGCCGGCGCGCTGGTGCTGCCCGGCTGGGACCCGGCGATGCCCCCGGACGTGTGGGAAAGCCTGACGGCTGAAGACCCCCGGCCCGAGCATCCCCATCACCACATGGCGCGCCTGATCGCCGGCCTCGGCCTCGGCCCCGCCGACCCCGCGCCCTGGGACGAGACCGCCGCCACGCCCCCTGCGCCCGCCCGCCTGCGCCTGCTGACCCGCGCCCTGCGCCCCGCCCCCGTCACCGACGCCTGGCGCCGCGAGCTGCCCGAGCAGACCGAAGAGGCCGCCGCCGCGGTGGAGGGCCTGACCCTGCTGGAGGCCGAGACGCCGCGCGACGAGGCCGCCGCCATCGCCGCCGCCCTCGCCGCCGAGGCCGCCCGGGGCGGGGACGCCGCGCTGATCACGCCGGACCGGGTGCTGGCGCGACGGGTGGCCGCGGAGCTGGAGCGTTGGGGCGTCGCCCCCGACGACAGCGCCGGGCGGCCGCTCGGCCTGACCCCGCCGGGCATCCTGCTGGGGCTGGCCGCCGGGCGCCTCGGCCGGCCGATGACCGCCGAGACCCTCGCCGCGCTCCTCCGCCACCCGCTGACCGCCACCGGGCGGACGGACGCGCCGCGGACCCGCGGCACGCATCTGCGCTTCCTGCGAAAACTGGAGCGCGACGGGCTGCGCGGCGGCACGCAGGAGGTGGACTGGGACCGGCTCCATGCCCGACTCGCCGCCCGCCGCGACCCGCCCGAGGGGTTTTTCGCGTGGTTCGCCTGGGTCCGCGCCGCCATCGCGCCGCTCGCCGTCCTCCCCGCCGATCTGCCCGCCGCCGTCGCCCTGCACCGAGCCGTGGCGGAGGCGCTGGCCGAGGGCCCCGATGCGCCCGAGCCGGCCGAAGACGCGGCCCCCCTGAACCTCTGGGACGAGTCCACCGGCCGCGACGCGCGCGCCTTTGTCGACGGATTGCAGGACGCCGCCCCCGCGCTCGGCGCCTCGCCCCCGCCGGGCGGCTACGGGGCGCTGTGGCTCGCCCTGATCCAGGCCGAGGAGACCCGCCCCGACCCCGCCCGCGTCCATGACCGCATCCGCATCCTCGGCGCGCTGGAGGCGCGGGCGGAATCCGCCACGCTGATGATCCTCGGCGGGCTGAACGAGGGGGTGTGGCCGGCTCATCCCTCCCCCGACCCCTGGCTGAACCGGGAGATGCGGGCGCGGCTAGGCCTCGCCTCGCCGGAACGCCGCATCGGGCTGGCCGCGCATGACTTTCTGCAAGCGGCCTCGGCGCCCCGCGCGATCCTCAGCCGGGCGCTGCGCGACGATGGCGGGCCGGCCTCGCCGTCGCGCTGGCTGGTGCGGCTGGAGAACCTGCTGGAGGGCGCCGATCCGGACGCGCTCGACGTCATGCGGGCCCGCGGGCAGGCCCTGGCGCGGGCGGCCGATGGGCTTGACGCGGGCGCCCGGCTCGATCCCGCCCCGCGCCCTGCGCCGACCCCGCCCGTCGCGCTGCGCCCCCGCGGCCTGTCGGTCACCCGGATCGAGACCCTGGTCCGCGACCCCTACGCCATCTACGCCCGCTACGTGCTGGCCTTGCGAAAACTCGACCCCATCGGCCGCGCGCCCGACGCCCGCGACATGGGCACCGCCCTGCACGCGGTGATGGAGGCGTTCGCGGAGGACACCGGCGCCTGGACCGAGGCCGAGGCGACCGCCCCCGCGCTCCGCATCGCCCTGCTGACCGCCGCCGAGCGCGTGCTGCCCGAGGCCGCCCCCTGGCCCGCGTTGCGTCGTCTCTGGATGAAACGCCTGATCCGCGCCGCCGACTGGATCGCGGAGGGCGAGGCCCTGCGACGGGCCGAGGGGCGCATCGCCGGCCTCGAGGTCCGCGGCGCCCGCCGGCTCGACGGCCCCCCGGGCGGCCCGTTCGAGCTGACCGGGACCGCCGACCGCATCGATCTGCGTCATGACGGGCGGCTCTCGATCTTCGACTACAAGACCGGCGCCGTGCCCTCCGCCAAACAGATCGGCGTGTTCCATGTGCAATTGCTGCTGGAAGCCGCCATCGCCGAGGCCGGGGGGTTCGCGGACATCCCCGCCGCCCCCGTGGCGCTCGCCGAATATCTGGGCCTGTCGGGCGCCGGGGCGGGCGGCAAATCCAGCGCGGTGGATTTCGCGAAACACCCGGTGGAGGACGTGTGGGGCGACCTCGCGGCCCTGATCGCCCGCTTCGACGACCCCGCCACCGGCTATCTCAGCCGCGCGCGCATGAGCACGATGCGCTTCGGCGGCGACTACGACCAGCTCGCCCGCCATGGCGAATGGTCCGAATCCGGCGAGGAGGGCGAGCCATGACCCGGGAGCTTCACCCCGCCACCCGCGCCCAGATCGAGGCGGCGTCGCCCGGCGCCTCCGCCTGGGTGTCGGCCAATGCCGGGTCGGGCAAGACCTCGGTGCTGACCAAGCGGGTGGCGCGCCTGCTGCTGGCCGATTGTCCGCCCGAGCGGATCCTGTGCCTGACCTACACCCGCGCCGCGGCGGCGGAGATGCAGTCGCGCCTGTTCGCCATGCTCGGCAAATGGTCGCTGCTGGATGACGCGACGCTGGCGAGCGAGCTGGGCGACCTCGGCGGCGACCCGCCTTCGGGCGCGGAGGCGCTGTCGCGCGCCCGAAAACTGTTCGCCAAGGCGCTGGAGACGCCGGGCGGGCTGAAGATCCAGACCATCCACGCGTTCTGCGCCGCCCTCCTGCGCCGTTTTCCGCTGGAGTCCGGGGCGCCTGCGGGGTTCGTGGAGCTCGACGACCGCACCCGCGCCCGCACCCTCGACGGACTGCGCGACGACATGGCGGGGGCTGCGGAGGCGGGGGGCGACCTCGCCTTCGACGCCGCCGCGGACCGGCTGACGGAGACGGGGCTGACCTCGCTGTCCGAGGCGGTGTTCCACCATCGCGGCTGGTTCCCTGGCGCGGGCCTCGCCTCCGGCGCCCTGCACGCCGCCTATGACGTGCCCGAGGGATGGAATTTCCTCGACCACGCCCGGGACCGGATGATGGGGGAGGCGCCCGACACGCTCCGCGATCTCGCCGCCGCGCTGAACGGGGGTGGGGTGACGGACCGCAAGCTCGCCGACCTGCTGGCCGGCGCCGCGGCGGCGCTGGAGGTCGACGACATCCCCGCCGCGATCCGCGGGATCGAGGTCGCAGGCCTCACCCAGAAGGGCGAGCCGCGCAGCCTCAAGACCCTGCCCACCAAGGCGGTGCGCGCGGCGTTCCCCTGGGCGCAGGAGGCGGTGGAGGGCATCGTCGAGCTGGCGGTGGAGCTGCGCCAGGGCCGCATCGCGCAGGATGGCCTGTCGAAATCGCTCGATCTGCACCGCTTCGGCGACGCGCTGCTCGCCCGTTACGCCGCCGAAAAGACCCGGCGGGGGGCCATCGACTTCGACGATCTGGTGCGCATCGCCGCCCGCCTCTTGACCGAGGCCGAGATGGCCGCCTTCGCGCTGTGGAAGCTGGACGGCGGCCTCGACCACATTCTGATCGACGAGGCGCAGGACACCTCGCCCGAGCAATGGCGTCTGGTCCGCGCGCTGGCCGAGGAGTTCTTTTCGGGTCAGGGCGCGCGGGAGGCGGGGCGCACGGTCTTCGCGGTCGGCGACGAGAAACAGTCGATCTATTCCTTCCAGGGGGCCGAGCCGCGCGAATTCGGGCGGATGCGCGACCTGTTCCGCACGCGTCTCGCGGCGATGGAGGCGGCGGGCGAAGGCCCCGCGCTGCGCGAGACGCAGCTCGCGTGGTCGTTCCGCTCCTCCCCGGTGATCCTCGGGCTGGTGGATCAGGTCTTCGCGGATGCGCCCGAGGGGCTGAGCGCCGATGGCGACGCCCCCGCCCATTCCGCCTTCCACGACCGCATGCCGGGGCGGGTGGAGCTGTGGCCGCTGCTGACCCAACCTGAAAAGGACGAGGAGCCGCCCTGGCACGCCCCCGTCGACCAACGCCCCGCGCTCGCCCCCACCGCCCGGCTCGCCGCGGCGCTGGCCGAGCATGTGGACCGGATGCTGGCCGAAGGCGGCGCCGTGCCCGACCGCGACGCCCCCGACGGCTGGCGGCCAATGCGGCCCGGCGACGTCATCGTGCTGCTGCGCCGGCGCGGCGCGCTCGCCTCGATGCTGGTCGATCAGCTCAAGCGGCGCGGCGTCCCGGTGGCGGGGGCCGACCGGCTGATGCTGATGTCGAGCCTCGCGGTGCGGGACCTGCTGTCGCTGCTGCGCGCGGCGCTGGATTCGGGGGATGACCTCTCGGTGGCGGAAGTGCTGCGCTCGCCGCTCGGGGGCGTGGACGAGGACGGGCTGTTCCAGCTCGCCTCGGGGCGCGCGCCGCGCGAATCGCTCTGGTCCAGGCTGCAGGACCGCGCGGCCGATTGGCCCGTGGCCCATGCCCTGCTCGACGAAGCCATCGACGGCGCCGACTACGCCCGCCCCCACGAAATCCTGCAGAACGCGCTGGTCCGCCACGGCGCCCGCGCCCGCATCCGCGCCCGGCTGAACCCGGAGGAGGAGGATGCCGTCGACGAACTCCTCGCCCAGTCGCTGGCCTATGAGAAGGCGGAAACCCCGACGCTGGCGGGGTTCCTCGCCTGGATGGAGGCGGCGGGCGACCTCGCGCTGAAGCGCGAGATGGGGCGGGCCGGCGACGCGGTGCGGGTGATGACCGTGCACGGCGCGAAGGGGCTTGAGGCGCCGGTGGTGATTCTCGGCGATGCGGGACCGCGGCAAGGGGCGAAGGGCGGCGACGTGCTGCGCCTGCCCGGCGAGGATGACGTGGCGATCTGGTCCGCGGCCAAGGCCGACGAGGCCGCCCCGGTGACGGAGGCGAAAGACATCTCCGCCGCGCGGGAGGGCGAGGAGGATCTGCGGCTGCTCTACGTGGCCCTCACCCGCGCCGGGGCCCGGCTGCTGGTCTGCGGGGTCGAGGGACGCGGCGAGGCGGAGGCGAGCTGGCATGGCCGCGTCGCCGCCGCGATGGAGGTTCTGGGCGCCCGACCCGCGCCGACCCCCGCGGCGCTGGCGGCGGAGACCGACCTGCCCCCGGTGCTGATGCTCGAAAAGGACTGGCGGGGCGCCGCGGCCGAGGCTGGCGAGGCCGAGGTCGAACCCGCGCCGCTCGGGCTCGAGGGGGCGGGGCTGGCGCCGCTGGCCATCGGGCCGCTCGCGCCCTCCGCCACGCGGCGCAAGCGGGTGGCGGCCTCGGCGCTGGCCGGCGACGACCATGCGCCGCCCTTCGCCCCCGGCGCGCCGCCGGAGGGCGACGGCCCGGCGCTGCCCCGCGATCTCGCCCGCGCCCGCGGCGATGCGGTGCATATGCTGCTGGAACTGCTGCCTGAGCTGGCGGAGGACGAGCGCACGCGCCGCGGGGCCGCCCTGCTCGCCGCCGCCCATGCCGACCTGCCCGAGGCGCTGCGCCGCGACGCGCTGTCCGAGGCGCTGCGCACGCTCGACCATCCCGACGCCGCCCCCTTCCTCGCCCCCGGCGCGCTGGCGGAGGCGACCCTTTCCGCCGACCTTCCCGGCGGGGCGCGGCTGATCGGGCGGCTCGACCGGCTGATCCTGCGCCCCGATGCAGGGGAGGGGGGCGAAATCCGTCTGCTCGACTGGAAGACCGGCCCCGCCCCCGCCGAGCCGCCCGAGGCCTATCTGCGCCAGATGGCCGGCTACCGCGCCGCGCTGCTCGCGCTTTATCCGGGGGCGGAGGTGGAGGCGGCGCTGTTCTGGACCTCGGTCCCGCGGCTCGAGGTGCTGGATCCCGCGACGCTGGACGCGGCCTTGGTCCGGGCGGCGGCGGCGGTCGCGCGGACGTGATGCGGCGGGGCCGGTCCATTCGCGGCCTTGACCGCCGCGGGCGCCATACCTAGCTTTGACAACCCGGCGGCGGGCACACGGCGCGCATCACGCGCCCCCCGCTCCGCCGACCCGAGACAAGGAGAGCCGAGATGGGCACGTCCCCCGTCACCGACGCGACGTTCGAGATGGACGTCATCAAGTCCGACACGCCCGTCGTGGTGGATTTCTGGGCCGAATGGTGCGGCCCCTGCAAGCAGATCGGCCCCTCGCTGGAGGAGCTGGCCAACGAATTCGGCGACCGCGTGAAGATCATGAAGCTGAACGTGGACGAGAACCCCAACGCCGCCTCCAAGTTCGGCGTGCGCGGGATCCCGACCCTGCTGGTGTTCAAGGACGGCAAGGTCGCGTCGCAGAAGGTCGGCGCCGCGCCCAAGTCGGCGCTGCAGAACTGGATCGAGAGCGCGCTCTGATCGTGCGCCGCGAGACGGGAACGGGGCGGGGCCGGCGATGACCGGCGCCGCCCCTTTTCATGGGCAGGACCCGGCCGCGCCCGAGGCGGAGTGGCCCGGGCCCTCCCGCCCGATCGCCGACTGGTCGGACGCCTACGACAATCTCGGCCATATCCCCGGCGCCGCCGGTTATCCGCCCCGCTGGGCGGCTGAGGCCGCGGGGTTCCGCGCCGCGCTGGGCCCCCGCGCCCGCCTCGACCTGCCCTATGACGGCCCGTTGGGCGACCCCGCGCGCGAGGCCTTCGACCTGTTCCTGCCGGAGGGGGCGCCGCTGGGCCTCGTCCTGTTCCTGCATGGCGGCTACTGGCGCGCCTTCGGGCGCGAGACCTGGTCGCATCTCGCCGCGGGGCCGGTCGGGCGGGGCTGGGCGGTGGCGATTCCGTCCTACACGCTCGCCCCCGCCGCCCGCATCGCCCAGATCGGCGCTCAGGCCCGCGCGGCGCTGGCTGCGGCTGCGGGGCTGGTGGAGGGGCCCGTGGCGCTCTCCGGGCATTCGGCCGGGGGGCAGATGGCCGCGCGGCTGATCTGCGCCGACGCGGGGCTGCCCGAGGCCCTGCGGAGGCGGATCGCGCGGGCGGTGGCGATCTCCGGCCTCTTCGACCTGCGGCCGCTGCTCTCGACCACGCTCAACGACATCCTGCGGCTCGATGCGGCGGAGGCGGCGGCCGAAAGCCCGGCGCATCTCGCCCCCGCCCCCGGCGCCCGCCTGCTGGCCTGGACGGGGGGCGACGAGCGCCCGGAATATCTGCGCCAGGCCCGCCTGATCGACGCCGCCTGGAGCGCCGAGGCCGAGGTCGCCGTCCATATCGCGCCGGGCGCGCATCATCTGACGGTGCTCGCCCCGCTGACCGATGCGAAGAGCGCCCTGACGCGGGCGGTCGTGGGCTGGTAAGCAGGGTCCGAACCCAAAGGGAGACCGCCGATGCAATGCTTCTTCGTGCAGATCAAGACGCAGCTCGGGCGCGCCTATGACGTGGCCGACCAGCTCGCCCGGCGCGAGGTGGCGTCCGAGATCTACTCGACCTCGGGCGAATGGGACCTGATGGCCAAGTTCTACGTCGCCGACGACGTGGATATCGGCCATTTCATCAACGAGGAGCTGCACGGCCTGGAAGGCCTGGAGCGGACCTTCACCACCCTGACCTTCAAGGCGTTCTGAGCCGCGGGGCGTTCCATGCGCGCGAGGCGTTGACAGGGGTCGGGACCGCGTATATCTCCCCGGCCCGAGGGCGCGTAGCTCAGTGGTAGAGCACTATGTTGACATCGTAGGGGTCGCTGGTTCGATACCAGCCGCGCCCACCATCCTCCGAAAAGCCCGGTCGCCCGCGACCGGGCTTTTCGTTGTCAGGGGCAGGGCTGGGGCAGGGTCCTCCAGCGACGCGGTCATTCCCCTGCGTCTTTCAGTTGACTGGTCAGTTAATTAGTGATCCCGTCGGTTCACGGGAATCCGCCGCGCCAGACGGCGGAGCCCTCAGGAAACGCCGAGACGCGGCCCGCGCCCGTCGCCCGCGCCCGCCCGGCGCGGTCTTCACCCGCGCGCCAATCCCTCCCGGCGATCCATCCCAGACCGGAGGAGCGCCCATGGCCCAGATCGACATCCCCAACCGCACGAGCCCCCCTGAAACGGCGAGCGAGGCCGCCTGGCTCGCCGCCCACCGCGCCCGGATCGCCGCCCGCTGGCCCGAGGGCCTGCCGCGCGCGCCGGAATACCCGTTCGGCGAGATCCCGCTGACCGACTATTTGCGTCGCTGGGCCGAGACCGCGCCGGACAAGGTCGCCTTCGACTTCTACGGCCATGCGCTGACCTATGCGGCGCTCGACGCCGAGGTGGACCGCTTCGTGGCCCTCCTCCAGTCCGAGGGGGTGGGCCCGGGCGACCGGGTGGCGGTGTTCCTAGGCAACTGCCCGCAATTCATCGTGGCCTTCATGGGCATTCTGCGCGCGGGCGCGGTCCACGTGCCGGTGAACCCGATGTTCCGCGAGCATGAGCTGATCTACGAGCTTCAGGACAGCGGCGCCGAGGTGATGGTCGCCCAGGACGCCCTGATGCCGATGGTGGAGAAGGTCCGCGCCGAGACAGGCCTGCGAAAGGTCTGGTCCACAGGGCTCGCCGATCTGATCCCGGCGCGGCCTGCGTGGCATGTTCCGGCCTCGGTCGCGTCGGACCGCGCGGCGGCCGGCGCCGCGCCGGATCTCGCCGAGGCGCTGGCCTCCGCCGGCGCCCCGCGGACCGTCGCGCTCGACCTCGATGCGGTCTGCGCGCTGAACTACACCGGCGGCACCACGGGGATGCCCAAGGGCTGCACCCATACCCAGCGCGACATGATCTACACGGCGGCGACCGTCGTCGCCTGCGGCGCGCAGCTCGGCCCCGACGACGTCACGCTGAATTTCTACCCGCTGTTCTGGATGGCGGGCGAGGACATGGGCCTGATCTTCCCGATCTTCGCCGGCGCCACCTGCGTGACGCTGGCCCGTTGGGACCCGGTCAGCTGGATGGACGCGGTGCAGGCCCGGAAGGTCAACCAGGTGACCCTGCTGGTCGACAACACGGTCGAGATCATGGACCATCCGAGGGTCGGCGAATTCGACCTGACGAGCATCGACAACACCCGCGTCTCCTCCTTCGTGAAGAAGCTCAACACCGAGTTCCGGGGGCGCTGGAAGGCCCTCACCGGCTCGATCATGGCCGAGGCGGCCTGGGGCATGACCGAGACCCAGACCTGCGACACCTTCACGACCGGCTTTCAGGGCGACGACTACGACCTGAGCCTGCAGCCGGTCTTCGTCGGCCTGCCGATGCCTGGCACCGACTTCAAGATCTGCGATTTCGAGACCGGCGCGATCCTGCCCTTCGACGCGGAGGGGGAGATCTGCATCCGCTCGCCGTCGATCCTCAAGGCATACTGGAACAAGCCGGAAGCCACCGCGGAGGCGCTGCGGGGCGGCTGGCTGCATACCGGGGACATCGGGGTGATCGACGACCTGGGGTTCCTGCACTTCCTCGGGCGGCGCAAGGAGATGCTCAAGGTCCGCGGCATGTCGGTGTTCCCCGCGGAGATCGAGGCGATGCTCGGCCGTCATCCGGCCGTGCTCGGCGCCGGCGTGATCGGGCGGGAGGACGCGGCCCGCGGGCAGGTTCCGGTGGCCTTCGTGCGCCTCGATCCCGCCCGGGGCGAGGGCCTGACCCCTGCGGCGCTGGAGACCTGGTGCGGCGAGGTCATGGCCACCTACAAGCGCCCCGAGATCCGGCTGGTGGACGCCCTGCCCATGACCGCCACCGGCAAGGTCAAGAAGGACGAACTGGCCAAGCTGCTCTAGCGCCGCGCCTGCGCCGAAAACCCCGACCGGACCAACCGGCCCCGCGCCCGTCATGGGCGCGGGGCCGGGCGTTTTATGCTGCGCTGCAGCGTCCGGATGCTGCGCAAGCGATTAATTCCCTTGCGTAAAGCGGCCTCGCAAAGTCCGATTTAAATGGATTGTTGGCTGACTAGTTATCCATTAGCGTCCTCCCATAACAACGGCCGAATCACAGGCCGACCCTCTGGGAGGAGACACGTCATGAATGCTCGCAATCGCACGGGAAGCCTCGTCGCGGCCGTCTGCACGGCCATGGTCCTCGCCGCCTCCGCCGCCCCGGCCGAGGAGCTGCGCATCGCCATCGGCGCGCCCGGCGACAACGCCCTCGTGCGCGGCATGCAGATGTTCGCCGACAAGCTGGAGGAGCGCACCAAGGGCGAATACACCGGCAAGGTCTACGCGGGCTCGCTGCTCAGCTACGCCGAGGCGACCAACGGCGTGCGCGACGGC
Organism: Albimonas sp.; assembly: GCF_055129145.1. Taxonomy (NCBI): domain Bacteria; kingdom Pseudomonadati; phylum Pseudomonadota; class Alphaproteobacteria; order Rhodobacterales; family Paracoccaceae; genus Albimonas; species Albimonas sp. The sequence continues at coordinate 13,236 of NZ_JBSRTQ010000080.1, forward strand.
ATCGCCGACGTGGGCTACGTGATCCCGGCCTACACCCGCGCCGAGTTCCCCAATTCCAACCTCGTCGTGGACATGGCCACCGCCTCCACCGACCCGGTGGTGATGGCGGCGGCGTCGACGGAATTCATGTTCTCCTGCCAGCCCTGCATCGACGAGTTCAAGAAGCAGAACCAGGTGTTCATGGGCTATGCGGTGATCGGGCCGTACTATCTGATGTCGATCGGCAAGGTGGCGACCAAGGCCGATTTCGCCGGCAAGAAGTTCCGCGGCTTCGGGCCGTTCGGCCGTTGGGTGGACCAGATGGGGGCGACTTCGGTGCTGGTCGGCTCCAACGACATCTTCGAGTCGATGAGCCAGGGGCAGCTCGACGGGAACACCCACACGCTCGACGTGCTGAAAAGCCTGTCGCTGGGCGAACTCGCCGACTACGTGCTGAACGCGCCGATCGGGCTCTATATCGGCAACGCCATGTTCAACACCAACCGCGATCTGTGGAACGACCTTTCGGCCGAACAGAAGCGTCAGTTCCTGCTGGCCGCGGGCGAGTCCTTCGCTTGGACCACGGTGACCTACTTCGCCGAGAACCAGGCCTATCTGAACGATCCGTCCTCGGCCGGGGTCGAGCTGGTCGAGCCTGACGCCGAGCTCGCCGCCGCCTCCCAGGCGTTCCGCGACAACGATCTCGGCACGGTGGCCGAACTGAACCGCACCAAATACGCCATCCCCGACGCCGAGGCGCAGGTGGAGCGGATGCAGGGGCTGGTCGCGAAGTGGACCGAGATCATGGCCGGCGTCGACGAGACCGACGCCGCCGCGGTGGCCGAGGTCTACAACCGCGAGATCTTCGGCGTCGTCGATCCGGGCGCCCTGTAAGGGCCCGGGCGCGACGGACGGGATCCGCACATGCACGCGCTGGGACGCCTGCTGAACCGCATCGCCAACGGGGCCGCGCTGCTCGGCGCGTTGGCGATCATCCTGATGATGCTCCAGATCGTCGCCGACGTGGTGATCAAGAACATCTGGACCTCGCCGGTGCCGATGACCTCCACGCTGGTGGCCAACTGGTACATGGTGGCGGCGGCGTTCCTGCCGCTGGCGATGGCCGAACTGCTCGACCGGCATATCTCGGTCGAACTGGTGTTCCAGCAACTCGGCCGCCGCTGGAAGCGGCGCGTCGGGGGGCTCGCGTGCCTCTTCGGCGCCATCGTGTGCCTGTGCATGGTGCGCCCGCTGTGGTTCGAGGCGCTCAAGCGCCTCGACGCCCAGACCTTCGTGGTGGAGGCGGGCAAGTCGCTGCCGGTCTGGCCGACCTATTTCTTCCCGGTGATCGGCTTCGCGATCTTCGCCGCGGTGCTCGCCTATCGCTGCGCGACGCTGTGGTCGGGGGCGAGGAGCGGCATGGGCGAAGTTCCCATCGACGAGCCGCCGGTCGCCGCCATGCTCTCCGCTCGCGGCAAGGAGGGCTGAGACCATGACCAATGAAATGATCGGCCTCGGCGGCCTCGGCTGCCTCGTCGTCCTGCTGCTGATGCGCGCCCCGATCGGGCTGAGCCTGATCGCGGTGTCCTTCGGCGGCATCTACGTGCTGATCGGCGGCCGGCCGGCCTGGGGGATGCTGTCCTCCATGCCCTACGACTTCACCTCGAAATGGACGCTGTCGTCGGTCCCGATGTTTCTGCTGATGGGGTTCGTGTGCTTCCATGCGGGGCTCACCAAGGGGCTCTTCGACGCCTGCCGGTCGTGGCTGGCGCGGCTTCCGGGCGGGCTGGCGGTGGCGTCGGTCTGCGGGTCGGCGGGGTTCGCGGCGGTCACCGGGTCCTCCATCGCCTGCGCCGCGGCCATGGGCCGGATCGCGGTGCCCGAGATGCTGCGGGCGGGCTACGACAAGGCGCTCGCCACCGGCACCATCGCGGCCGCCGGCACTTTGGGCGCGCTGATCCCGCCGTCCATCCTGCTGATCCTGTTCGGGGTCTTCGCCGAGGCGCCGATTTCCAAGCTGTTCATCGGCGGGATCGGGGCGGGGGTGGTCACCGCGGCGCTCTATATCGGCATGATCCTGATCCGCACCACGATCACGCCGTCGCTCGCGCCCCGGATGGATACGCTGCCGCCGATGTCCGAGCGGATCGCGCATCTGAAGGAGACCTGGCCGGTTCTGGCCCTGCTCGTGGTGGTGATCGGCGGCATGTTCGTCGGTCTCTTCACCGCGACCGAGGCCGGGGCCGTGGGCGCCTTCGCCTCCATCCTCATCGCGGTGTTCAAGCGGACCATGGGACGGGAGGCGCTGTGGCAGGCGCTGAAGGAGACGATGATCACCACGTCGTCGCTGTTCGTCATCGCCATCGGCGCCAACCTGCTGACCCGGTTCCTGGCGCTGTCGGGGGCGGGGGATTTCATCGCCGACGCGATCATCGGCCTGCAGGCGGACCGGCTGACGCTGATCCTCGGCATCTCGCTGATGTACCTGCTGCTGGGCATGTTCCTCGACCCGCTGGGGGCGATGCTGCTGACCCTGCCGGTGGTGCTGCCGGTGCTCGACCAGGCGAACATCGATCTGATCTGGTTCGGGGTGTTTCTCGCGAAATTTCTCGAGATCGGGATGATCACGCCCCCCATCGGGCTGAACGTCTTCGTCATCAAGGGGGTGGTGGGGGACGAGGTGAGCCTGACCACCATCTTCCGCGGGATCATGTGGTTCCTCGCCGCCGACGTGGTGGCGGTGGCGCTGTTCATCATGTTCCCCGGCATCATCACCTACCTGCCGCAGCTGATGAACTGACCTCTCCGGCCGGGCGCCCGCGCCTGGCCGGCCCTCACGGACCGCACCATCAGGAGCCCTCGCGATGACCTCGCATCTCGACCCGCGCATGCCGGCGCCCGAGCGCGCCATCACCCGCCACCTGATCGACCGTCACGCGGCCGAGCGCGGGGGCGAGACCTTCGCCATCTTCCCCGATTTCTCCGAATGGACGTTTGGAGAGATGCGCGACGAGGTGGTGCGGACCGCCATCGGGCTGCAGGGCCTCGGCGTGCGGCAGGGCGAGCATGTGCTGGTCTGGCTGCCCAACGGTCCGGACATCCTGCGGGTCTGGTTCGCGCTGAACTACATCGGCGCGGTCTTCGTGCCGATCAACACCGCCTATCGCGGCGGGCTGCTGGCGCATGTGGTGGAGAATTCCGACGCGCGCCTGATCGTGGCCCATGCCCAGCTCGCCCCCCGCCTGGCGGAGATCGACCGCGCGGCGCTGAGATCGCTGGTCGTGCTCGGCGCCCCCGCCGAATCCTGCGCCGACCTCGCCGTCCACGGGGCGGAGGCGCTGGCCCCCGAGGGCGGAACGCTCGCGCCGCTGGAGCGCGACATCGCGCTCTGGGATGCGCAGGCGATCATCTACACCTCGGGCACCACCGGCCCGTCGAAGGGGGTGCTGTCGAGCTACCTGCACCTCTACACCTCGTCGATGGTGGCGCCGGTGACGCCGCAGGACCGCTACATGGTCAACCTGCCGATGTTCCATACCGGCGGCGCCAGCCCCTGCTACCGGATGCTGGCGCTGGGCGGGTCGCTGGCGATGGTGGATGCGTTCTCCACCGACACCTTCCTCGACACCGTGCGGCGGACCGGATGCACCTACGTGATCCTGCTCGGCGTCATGGCGCAGTTCCTGGCCAAGCGCCCGCCCCTGCCGGACGACGCCGACAACCCGCTCAGGATGGTCCTGATCATCCCCTACGACTTCGACCCGCGCCCCTTCGCCGAGCGCTTCGGGGTGGACACCATCACCATGTTCAACATGACCGAGATCTCCTGCCCGATCGTGTCTGAGGTGAACTCCACCATCCTCCACGCCGCCGGCCGCCCGCGCGCAGGCATCGAGGCGCGGGTGGTGGACGAGAACGACTGCGAAGTCGGCCCCGGCGTCGCCGGCGAGCTGATCGTGCGCGCCGACTGCCCGTGGACCATGACCCACGGCTATCACAAGAACCCGGAAGCCACCGCGAAGGCCTGGCGGAACGGCTGGTTCCATACCGGCGACGGGTTCCGCAAGGACGCGGCGGGGAACTTCTATTTCGTCGACCGGATCAAGGACGCGATCCGCAGGCGGGGGGAGAACATCTCCTCCTACGAAGTGGAGACCGAGGCGCTCGCCCACCCGGACGTCAACGAATGCGCCGCGGTGGCGGTGAAGTCCGAGGTCTCGGAGGACGAGGTGATGATCGTCGTGGCCCCCGTACCGGGGCGCCGCATCGACCCCGAGGCGCTTTTGCGTTTTCTTGTGCCCCGAATGGCGCATTTCATGGTCCCCCGCTACATCCGGGTGGTGGACGGCCTGCCGCGCACGCCGACGGCGAAGGTCCGCAAGATCGAGCTGCGCGAGACGGGCGTCACGCCCGACACATGGGATCGCGAGGCGGCCGGCATCTCGGTGCGCCGCGAGAAGATCGGCGCCTGACCGCGATGCGCCGGAACTGGAAAGGGGCGGGACGCCTTGGACGCGAACAATGCAGCAGAAGGCGGCCCCGTGACGCTCGGCTCGAAAGAGCGGCGGCGCGCGGAATCCGACCGTCGCATGCTGCTGGCGGCCATCGCGCTGATCGGCAGGCATGGATCGGTGGGGGCGAGCCTCGGCCAGATCGGCGCCGACGCCGGCTATTCCCGCGGCCTGCCCGCCCAGCGCTTCGGCACCAAGCAGGCGCTTCTGGAAGCCGTCATCGATTCGATGGAGCGCTGGTTCGACCGGCGGGTGGAGAAGCGCTGCGCCGGCAAGGTCGGGCTCGAGGCGCTGGCCGAGCGGATCCGCACCCAGATGGAATCGGTGCGCGACACGCCGGACGCGGCCATCGCGCTCTATCACCTGATCGTGGATTCGACCGGCGGCGCGCCCGAGCTCAAGCCCCGCATCGCCCTGATGCACCAGGGCTATCGCGACAACATGCGGTCCTACCTGCTCCAGGCGCAGGCGCGGGGGGAACTGCGCGACGACGTCGATATCGACCAGAGCGTGCGGTCCATCCTCGGCGTGATCAGCGGGCTCTGCCTGCAGGCGCTGATCGAGGGGAACACCGCCCGGCTGGGCGAGGACGCCAAATTCGCGGCCGATCTGCTGATCGGACGCATCGCAAAGACGCCCTGACGCCCGGCCTCCGCGCCGCGCCCGGGGCGCGGATGGGAGAGATCGCATGACGCGGATGGTCGAAGTGGGCTCGGAAGTGGCGGGCGTGGTGCTGTCGGTGACGGCCGGGCCGGGGACGCGGGTCGCCGAGGGCGACGAGATCCTGCTCGTCGAATCCATGAAGATGGAGATCCCGGTGCTGGCCCCCGTGGCGGGGCGGGTGGCGGCGATCACGGTGGCGGAGGGCGAGGCGGTGGCCGAGGCCCAGCTGCTGGCGAGGATCGAGGCATGAGCGGGCCCTTCGATCCCGCACGGCCCGCCGCGGGGCCGGAGATGTCGGCCCTGCTCGACCGGCTGGAGGCGGACCGCGCCGCGATGCTCGACGCCGCCCGGCCCGAGGCGGTGGCGAAGATGCGCCGCCGGGCCGAGATGACGGCGCGCGAGCGCATCGCGATCCTCGCCGACCCCGACAGCTTCCACGAATTCGGCACGCTGGCGCGCGAGGCCGGCGGGGCCGCGGGCGAAGCCGCCGCCGACGGCATCATCACCGGGACCGCGCTGGTCGAAGGGCGGCCGGTCGTCGTCGCCTCGCAGGATTTTTCGGTGATGGGGGGGTCCTCCGGCGAGATCGGCGGGCTGAAATTCCAGCATGCCGTGCGGCGCGCGCTGCGGGACGGCGCGCCGCTGTGCATGTTGCTCGACGGGGGTGGGCACCGGATCCAGGTGGGGCAGAGCTCACGCCGTTACGCGTCCTCGACGCCGCTGTTCCAGGATCTGGCGAAGCTGTCGGGCTGGTCGCCGATGGTGGCCGCCATGCTGGGCGCGGGCTTCGCCGCGCCGACCAATTTCGCGGGGATGGCGGATTTCATCTCGATGGTCCGGGGCCAGTCGACCATGGGGCTCGCGGGGCCCGCGCTGGTGAAGGCGGGGACGGGAGAGGTGATCGACGCGCAGGCCCTCGGCGGAGCCGAGGCGCAGGTGGACGCCCACGGCATCGCCGATCTGGGCGTCGCCGACGAGGTCGCGGCGATCGCCGCGCTGCGCACCTTCCTGGGCTACCTCCCCTCCAATTCCGGCCAACCGGCCCCCCGCCGCCCGTCGCCGCCCGAGGACCCCTCCCGCGCCGAGGCGCTGCTGGGTCTCGTCCCGGTCAACACGCGGCGCGCCTACGACGTCCGCAAGGTGATCGACCTGATCGTCGACGAGGGCTCGGTGTTCGAGCTGAAGCCGACCTATGCGAAGAACGCCGTCACCAGCTTCGCGCGGCTGGCGGGGCGGCCGGTCGGGGTGATCGCCAACCAGGCGATGCATCTGGGCGGCATGCTGACCGGCCCGGCTTGCGACAAGGTCGCCCATTTCGTGGCGATGTGCGACGCCTACGGCCTGCCGCTCGTCTACCTGATCGACGTGCCGGGGTTCTCCATCGGCTCGTCGGCGGAGAAGGGGCAGCTCGGCCGCCGCTCCGCCAAGCTGGTGCATGAGCTGGGGCACGCGACGGTGCCGCGGGTCTCGGTGGTTCTGCGCAAGGGCTACGGATTGGGATATGTGGCCATGGCCGGCGGGCGCAGCTTCGACGCGGATGCGGCGCTGGCCTGGCCGACGGCGGAGATCTGCGCGATGTCGGTGGAAGGCGCGGTGGACGTGGTCAACGCCCGCAAGATCGCCGCGGCGGAGGATCCGGCGGCGTTCCGCGCCAGCCTGATCGCCGAGATGCGGGCCGAGATCACCCCTTTCGGCGGCGCCGAGTCCTTCGGCCTCGACGACATCATCGATCCGCGCGAGACCCGCTCTCGCCTGATCGAGGCGCTGGATCGCGCCCCCGCGCGGCGCCGGGGCGACATGCCGCCCAAGGTCCGCTCCATCGCCCCGATCTGACCCCCATCCGGAGAGCCGAAATGACCAATGCCCAGGGCCCGACCGGGCCTCTCGCCGGCCTGCGCGTGGTGGAGATGGCGGCCATCGGCCCCGTCCCCTTCGCGGGGATGCTGCTCGCCAACATGGGGGCCGAGATCGTGCGGATCGACCGGGCGGGGGTGGAGGGACTGGACCGCGGCGACCTGACCGCCCAGCACCGCCGCCTGGTGACGCTGGACCTCAAGGACCCCGCCGATCAGGCCCGGGCGCTGGACCTGATCGCGCGCGCCGACCTGCTGCTGGAGGGGTTTCGGCCGGGCGTGATGGAGCGTCTCGGCCTCGGGCCGGAGCCCTGCCTCGACGCCAATCCCGCCCTGGTCTACGGGCGGATGACCGGCTGGGGCCAGACCGGGCCGCTGGCGAACGCGGTCGGGCATGACATCAACTACATCGCCCTGACCGGCGCGCTCGCCGCCATCGGGCCGGCGGCGCATCCGGTCCCGCCGCTCAACCTCGTGGGCGACTACGGCGGCGGGGCGATGTTCCTCGTGATGGGCGCGCTCGCGGCGCTGCGCGAGGCCGGGGCGACCGGGCTCGGGCAGGTGGTCGACTGCGCGATGACGGAAGGCACGCTGAACCTGCTCGCTTCCTACATCGCCGGGATCAACTCCGGCCGGACCACCCCGACGCGGCACGAGAACCTGGTGGATGGCGGCGCCCCCTTCTACGGCGTCTACGCCTGCGCCGACGGACGGTTTCTGGCGCTGGGCGCGATCGAGCCGCAGTTCTACGCCGCCCTGCGCCGGCTGGCCGGGCTGGAGGACCCCGCCTTCGACGCCCAGCATGACCGGGCCGGCTGGCCCGATCTTCGCGCCAGGGTCGCCGCGCTGATCGCGACGCGGACCCGCGACGACTGGGCGGCGCTGCTGGAGGGGACGGACGCCTGCGCATCCCCGGTGCTGGGCATCGGCGAGGCCCTGTCCCACCCGCATCTCGCCGCCCGCGGGGCCTTCGTCGACGGGCCGTCGGGGCGACAGCCCGCGCCCGCGCCCCGCTTCTCCGGCCACGCGCCGCGCCCGCCGCTTTGACCGTGACTGGC
>NZ_JBSRTQ010000081.1:0-21263 GCF_055129145.1 Albimonas sp.
ACCGTCCTGTCATGAAGTGGGGGCGCTTATCTCGCGGGCGGGTCGAGGATGAACCGCGTGCGGTCGGTGGGTGAAGGAACCATGCAGGCCGCCTTCTTGCCCATCAGTCGGTAGCGGTTGGCGGCGAGCCAGTCATAGGCGGCGTCTGCGGGACCCCGGGGCAGGCGGTCGATAATGGCCAGCCAGCGCCAGGGAGGCTTCAGTCGCCTCAGCAGGGCGCCGATGGCGGCGGTCTTCTCCAGCGCGCGCCCGCCGTCGAGGAACAGGAAGCTGGCCGGATTGTCGGGATCGATCCCATGGGCGGCGGCCAGCTGGCGGCCATAGGGCGACTGGATCGGCGTGAAGCGGATGACGCCTTCGGGGTCCAGCTTCAGGACGATGGCGACCGATCCCGAGCAGAGATTGCAGACGCCGTCGAACAGCCACAGACCGTCGGGCGCATCGGGCTGGACGCCCGTCATCCGGCGTCCAGGCATTCGCGACGCAGAGCGCGCAACGCGTCCGGAACGTCGCGGCGCATCAGGCCGCTGAGGACCGAGACCGGCACGGCGAATGGCGCGGCGGCGCCGAGGGGCGCACCATCGACGTGCTCGACCCCGCCACCGACGAGGTGATCGGCACGGTGGCCCACGCCACCAAGGTCGACCTCGACGCCGCGCTGAAATCCGCCAAGCTCGGCTTCGCGACCTGGTCCAAGGTCTCGGCCTATGAGCGCGCCAAGATCATGCGCAAGGCCGCCGACAACCTGCGCGCCAACGCCGACGCCATCGCCCGCATGATGACCTTCGAGCAGGGCAAGCCGCTGGCCGAGGCCAAGGGCGAGACCATGGCCGGCGCCGACGTCATCGACTGGTTCGCCGAAGAGGCCCGCCGCACCTACGGCCAGATCATCCCGGCCCGCGCGCCCGGCGTGATGCAGATGGCGATCAAGCTGCCCATCGGCCCGGTCGCGGCCTTCACGCCGTGGAACTTCCCGATCAACCAGGTGGTGCGCAAGCTGTCCGCCGCGCTCGCCGCCGGCTGCTCGATCATCGTCAAGGCGCCCGAGGAGACCCCGGCCTCCCCCGCCGCCCTGATCCAGGCCTTCGTCGACGCGGGCGTGCCCAAGGGCGTGATCAACCTCGTCTACGGCGTGCCCTCCGAGATCTCCGAATACCTGATCCCGCATCCGGTGATCCGCAAGGTGACCTTCACCGGCTCCACCCCCGTCGGGAAAATGCTCTCGGCCCTCGCCGGCCAGCACATGAAGCGGGTGACGATGGAGCTCGGCGGCCACGCGCCCGCCATCGTCTTCGACGACGCCAATCTCGACATGGCGACCAAGATCCTCGGCATGTCCAAGTTCCGCAACGCCGGGCAGGTCTGCGTGTCCCCGACCCGCTTCCTGGTGCAGGAGAAGGCCTACGACAAGTTCGTCGCCGACTTCACCGCCATGGCCAAGGGCATCAAGGTCGGCAACGGCTTCGCGGCCGACACCACCATGGGCCCGCTCGCCAATGAGCGCCGCATCCCCGCGCTCGACGCCCTGATCGGCGACGCGGTGGAGAAGGGGGCCGAGCTCGTCGCCGGCGGCTCGCGCATCGGCAATGTCGGCAATTTCTTCGAGCCGACGGTGATCGCGGGCGCCTCGCTCGACAGCCGGATCATGAACGAGGAGCCGTTCGGCCCCGTCGCCATCATCAACCGGTTCAAGGACCTGGACGAGGTGATCGAGGAGGCCAACCGCCTGCCCTTCGGCCTCGCCTCCTACGCCTTCACCGGCTCCCAGGCGACCGCCGACGCGCTCGGCCGTCAGGTCGAGGCCGGCATGACCACGATCAACCACAACGGTCTCGCCCTTCCGGAAGTGCCCTTCGGCGGCATGAAGGACTCGGGCTACGGCACCGAGGGCGGGTCCGAGGCGATCGAGGCCTATCTGATGACCAAATTCGTCACCCAGGCCGCGATCTGATCCGATCCGGCCGCCCCGCGGGGCGGTCGGGCCGACGCTGACGACCAGGACGCCCGGCGAATCTCCCGCCGGGCGTTTCGCGTTGCGGGCGTCATTTCCCGGGACGGGGGTGGAGAATGACGCTTGTCAGCCGAGGGGAAGGGCGATTATTCCGTAAGGCCGACTGAACAACCTTCCCGGGAGCCCGCCATGACCCACCCCGCGCCGACGCCGGCCCCGCACCCCTATCGCTGGGTGATCGTGGGGGCGGCGGCGACCATCCTCGCGGTGTCGATGGGGATGCTGGTCAACGGGCTGTCGGTGTTCTTCCTGCCGCTGGAGATGGCGTTCGGCTGGGCGCGCGGCGACATCGCGCTGATCAACACCGCGGGCCTCGCGGGGCTCGCGACCGGGGGCGTGCTGATGGGCCGGCTCTCGGACCGGCTCGGGGTGCGGCCGGTCTGCGTCTTCGGGGCGGCGTCGCTGGGGGCCTGCCTGCTGGCGGCCTCGCAGGCCGAGGCCCTATGGCACTTCTACGCCCTCTTCTTCCTCGCCGGGGCCTTCGGGGGCGCCGCCTTCTTCGCGCCGCTGGTGGCGTTGGTGGGGGCGTGGTTCGTGACCGGGGCGGGCATGGCCATCGGCATCGCCTCGGCCGGCCAGGCGCTGGGCCAGGGCGGGATCCCCTTCGTCTCGGCCCTGCTGATCGAGTCCCTCGGCTGGCGCAGCGCCTTCGGCGTGCTCGGCGGCCTCTCCCTCGCCGTCCTCGTGCCGCTGGCGCTGCTGACCCGCAACCCGCCCGCCTCCGCCGGCGCGGGCGGGCCCGCCGCGCCCGAGGCTCCGGCCACGCCCCTGCCCCACCGGCTGGTGGTGGCGGCGATGTGCGCCGCGGTGCTCGGCTGCTGCACCTGCATGTCGGTGCCGCTGATGCATCTCGTCCCCTACATGCAGGGTTGCGGCATCGGCGCGACCGAGGCGGGCGGAGTGATGCTCGCCATGCTCTGCGCCGGCATCGCGGGGCGGCTGTTCTTCGGCCAGCTCGCCGACCGCATCGGGGGCCTGCGCGCCTACATGGCCGCCTCGGCCTGGCAGACGGCGATGGTGTTCGGCTTCACCTTCTTCCAGGAGCTCGACGGGTTCCTCGTCTACGCCGTGCTCTACGGCTTCGGCTATGCGGGCGTGATGACCGGGGTGCTGACCTCGGCCCGCGCGCTGACGCCGGCCTCGAAGCGGGCGGGCGCGATGGGCGCGATCCTCGCCTTCGGCTGGATCGGGCACGGGACCGGCGGCTGGGTCGGTGGGATCCTCTACGACGTCACCGGCAGCTACCAGGCGACCTTCGCGCTGGCGGCGTTGGCCGGGGTGGCCAATCTCGTCATCGTCGGCTCGCTGGCCTTCGGCATCCGCCGCGGGCGCGCCCGGGCCGTCGCTTACGCCTGAGGCCCGCGAAAAAGGGGCGAGCCCTGCGGCCCGCCCCCTTGTTCACGCCTGAGACAACCGTCTCAACCTGAATCGGCTCAGCCCTATTCCGCCGCCTCGGCGTAGCTCTCCATCGGCGGGCAGGTGCAGATCAGGTTGCGGTCGCCGAACACGTTGTCGACCCGGTTCACCGGCGGCCAGTACTTGTCGACCCGGAACGCGCCCGGCGGGAAGCAGGCCTGCTCGCGGCTATAGGGCCGGTCCCAGTCGCCCACCAGATCCTCGACCGTATGCGGCGCGCGCTTGAGCGGGTTGTTGTCCCGGTCCAAGGTCCCGTCCTCGATGGCCTGCGCCTCGGCCCGGATCGCCAGCATCGCGTCGCAGAAGCGGTCGAGCTCGGCCTTCGGCTCGGACTCCGTCGGCTCGATCATCAGGCAGCCCGCCACCGGAAAACTCATGGTCGGGGCGTGAAACCCGCAATCCATCAGCCGCTTGGCGATGTCGTCGACCTGCACCCCGGCGAGGTCGACCAGGGGCCGCACATCCAGGATCAGCTCATGCGCCACATGCCCCGCGGGGCCCGCGTAAAGCACCTGATACGGTCCCTGCAGCCGCGCCGCGATGTAGTTGGCGTTGAGGATCGCCACCCGCGTCGCCTGGGTCAGCCCGGCCCCGCCCATCATCAGGCAATAGGCCCAGGAGATCGGCAGGATCGAGGCCGAGCCCCATTCCGACCCCGACACCGCCCCCGCCCCGGTCACCGGATGCCCGGGCAGATAGGGCGCGAGATGCGCGCGCACCCCGATCGGCCCCATCCCGGGCCCGCCGCCGCCATGGGGAATGCAGAAGGTCTTGTGCAGGTTGAGATGGCTCACGTCCGAGCCGATGTCCCCCGGCCGCGCCAGCCCCACCATGGCGTTGAGGTTGGCGCCGTCGAGATAGACCTGCCCCCCCGCGTCATGGGTGATCTTGCAGACCTCGCGCACCGTCTCCTCGAACACGCCATGGGTCGAGGGATAGGTGATCATGCAGGCCGCGACCCGCCCCTCATGCTTCGCCGCCTGCGCCCGGAAATCGTCGAGATCGATGTCGCCGTTCGCAAGCGACTTCACCGGCGCCACTTTCCAGCCGACCATCTGGGCCGAGGCCGGGTTGGTGCCATGCGCCGAAGTGGGGATGAGACAGACGTCGCGCTGCGCCTGACCGTTGGCCTTGTGATAGGCGCGGATGGTCAGCAGCCCGGCGTATTCGCCCTGCGCGCCGGAATTGGGCTGCATCGACATCGCATCGTAACCCGTGGCGTCGCAAAGTTTTTCCGACAGGTCCTTCACCAGCTCCGCATAGCCCGCCCGCTGCTCGGCGGGCGCCTGGGGATGGATGTTCGAAAACTCCGGCCAGGTGATCGCCAGCATCTCGGCCGTGGCGTTCAGCTTCATCGTGCACGACCCCAGCGGGATCATCGAGCGGTCGAGCGCGAGGTCCCGGTCGGCCAGACGCCGCATGTAGCGGGTCATCTCGGCTTCGGCCCGGTTCATGTGGAACACCGGGTGGGTCAGGTAGTCGCTCCGCCGGATCAGCCCCGCCGGCAGGCGTGGCTCGGGGGCCGGGCCCTCGACCTTCATCGCGCCGCCGAAGGCCCGGAACACCGCCTCGATATCCGCGTCGCGCACCAGCTCGTCGAGCGTGATGGCGATGCGGTCAGGGCCGACGGCGCGCAGGTTCACGCCCTCCGCCGCCGCCGCCCGGACGATCACGCCCTGAAGCGCCCCGACGGCGACCAGCACGGTGTCGAAGAAGGTCTCGGGCCCGACCTCGAAGCCGAGCCCCTCCAGCCCCGCGGCCATCCGGACCGCCTTCAGATGCACCCTCTGCGCGATGGCCTTCAGCCCCTGCGGCCCGTGGAAGACCGCGTACATCGAGGCCATCACCGCCAGCAGCGCCTGCGCGGTGCAGACGTTGGACGTGGCCTTCTCGCGCCGGATATGCTGTTCTCGGGTCTGCAGCGCCAGCCGGTAGGCGCGGTTGCCGCGCGCATCGATCGACACGCCGACGATGCGGCCCGGCAGCGCCCGCTTGTGCTCGTCCCTGCAGGCCATGTAGGCGGCATGCGGCCCGCCGCAGCCCATCGGCACGCCGAAACGCTGGGTGGAGCCGACGGCGACGTCGGCCCCCATCTCTCCGGGGCTTTTCAGCAGGGTCAGCGCCAGCGGATCGGCGGCGACCACGGCCAGCGCCTTCGCGGCATGCAGCGCCGAGATCTCGTCGGTGAAATCACGCACCGCGCCGTTCACGCCGGGATACTGGAAGAGCGCGCCGAACACCGTCTCGGGCGCGAGGGTGTCGGGGTCGCCCACGATCACCTCGATGCCCAGCGGCTCGGCCCGCGTCTTCACCACATTGATGGTCTGCGGCAGGCAGCCGGCATCGACGAAGAAGGCGCCGGCCTTCGACTTCGACTGCCGGCGGCACAACGCCATCGCCTCGGCGGCGGAGGTGGGCTCGTCCAGCAGCGAGGCGTTGGCGATATCGAGCCCGGTCAGATCGCTGACCATCGTCTGGAAGTTCAGCAGCGCCTCGAGCCGACCCTGGCTGATCTCCGGCTGATAGGGCGTGTAGGCCGTGTACCAGGCCGGGTTCTCCAGAATGTTCCGCTGGATGCAGGGCGGCGTCACCGTGCCGTGGAACCCCTGCCCGATCATCGAGACCATGACCCGGTTCTTCAGCGCCGTCTCGCGCAGCCGGAACAGGACCTCGCGCTCCGACAGCGCGGGCCCGAAATCCAGCGGCGCCTTCTGGCGAATGACCGAAGGCACGGTGGCGTCGATCAGCGCGTCGAGGCTGCCGACCCCGATGGTCGCCAGCATCTCCTTCATCTCCGCCGGGGACGGGCCGATATGGCGCCGGTTGGCGAAGTCATAGGGATCGTAGTCGGTGAAGGCGAAGGGCATGGAAGTTTCGTCCTGGGGGCTCAATCGATCATGGCCTTGTATTCGTCCTCGTCCATGAATTCGTCGAGCGCGCCGACATCTTCGATCTTGATCTTGAAGAACCAGCCCTCGCCCATCGGATCTTCGTTCACAAGACCAGGGGTGGCCACGATCTTGGCGTTGATCTCCACGATCTCGCCTTCCAGCGGCGCCGCGATGTCGGAGGCGGCCTTCACGGATTCGATGGTCACCACTTCGGCGCCCGAGACGACTTCGGAGCCGAGTTCAGGCAGCTCGATGAACACGATGTCGCCGAGCTGCTCGGCGGCGTGCTCGGTGATGCCGACGGTGACGATGTCGCCATCGAGGTCGAGCCATTCGTGGTCTTCGGTGTACTTGGTCATGGCGAGGATCTCAGCGCTTGTAACGATGGGGGACGAAAGGAAGCTCGGCGACCAGCGCCGGCAGCCGCTTGCCGCGGACCTCGCCGAAAAGGCGGGTTCCCGGTGCGGAAAGTTCGGTCGGCACGTAGCCCATGGCCATCGGGCCGCCGAGCGTGGGGCCGAAAGCGCCGGAGACGACGGCGCCGACCGGCGTCTCCGCGTCTTCGGAGGCGTAGATGGCGGTGGGGGCGCGCATCGGGGCGCGGCCCTCGGGCAGCAGGCCGACGCGCAGACGGGCGGGGCCGGTTTCCAGCTCCGCCAGAATGCGCTCGGCCCCGGGGAACCCGCCCTCGCGGGCCCCGCCCCGGCGCCGGATTTTTTGAATCGCCCAAGGCAGCCCGGCCTCGACCGGCGACGTCGTCTCGTCGATGTCGGAGCCATAAAGACACAGCCCCGCCTCCAGCCGCAGGCTGTCGCGAGCGCCGAGCCCGGCCGGCGCGACCCCCGCCTGCTCCATCAGCGCTTCCGCCACGCCTTCGGCCCGGTCGGCGGGGATCGAGATTTCGAACCCGTCCTCGCCCGTATAGCCGGACCGCGAAACGATGCAGGGGACGCCGGCCATCGCCGTCTCGATCACGTCCATGAACTTCATGTCGCGCACTTCGGCGCCGATGGCCGCCGCCGCGGCCTCCGCCTGGGGGCCTTGCAGGGCGATCAGGGCGCGGTCGTTCAGCTCCTCGATCACGCAAACGTCCGACAGATGCGCCCGCAGATGCGCGAGGTCATGGTCCCGGCGCGAGGCGTTGACCACGAGGAACAGGTGATCGCCCCGGTTCGCCACCATGAAGTCGTCCAGAATCCCGCCCGAGGGATCGGTGAACATGCCGTAGCGCTGACGGTCGACGCCCAGCCCCGCGACCGAGATCGGGGCCAGCCGCTCCAGCGCCAGGGCCGCATCCTCGAGCTTGCCCGACCAGGGCCGCAGGATCGCCTGGCACATGTGGGAGACGTCGAACAAAGCCGCGCCTTCGCGGGCGGCGGCGTGTTCGCGCAGGATGCCCGAGGGGTATTGCACCGGCATCAGCCAGCCCGCGAAGGGCACCATGCGCGCGCCGAGGCTTTCATGCAGGGCGGCCAGGGGCGTGCGCGCCAGCGCCTCGCCCTGCCCGTCGATATCGCCGTGATCGTTCATTCAGCCCCCAAGTCGATGCGCAGCGCCGGGCGCGGGAAACCCGCGTCCGCAACCGCCCCCGCTGTCCTTTCGCCTGAGATCGCTATCCCTTCGGCGGGCGCATATGCGCCTCTCTCCAGCGTTCCGATCGACCCCGCCGGTCCTTTCGCCTGAGAGTTTCCGGGGCGGTTGCTCCTTCGGCCCTGGCGATTTGGCGTCGCCAGCGTCTCCCAACGGGTTTGCGTCAGCCTAGTCACGGGCCATCGCCCGCGCAAGAGGCGTTGTTGCAGTGCGGCGCGGCGTCCTGCGCGCCTACTCCGCCGGCGCGGTCGGCTCGCGATGGGCGAGCGCGGCCTCCAGTTCTTCCGACACCGCGCCGCGGGACCGGGTGTGGCGCACCATCAGGTCGTAGAGCACCGGGGTCAGGAACAGGGTCAGCAGGGAGGCGATGCCGAAGCCGCCGATGATCACCAGTCCGATCGCCGCCCGCGCCTCCGACCCCGCGCCCGAAGACCAGACCAGCGGCAGCGCGCCGAGCAGCGTCGAGATCACCGTCATCGCCACCGGACGCAGCCGCGCCACGGCGCCCTCCAGCGCCGCGTCGCGGACCGAAAACCCCTCGTCGCGCAGCTGGTTGGCGAATTCGACGATCAGAATCCCGTTCTTGGCCATCAACCCGATCAGCAGCACCAATCCCACCTGCGTGTAGATGTTGAGCGACTGGTCGAAGGCCCAGAGCGTCGCCATAGCCCCGGCGAGGCCCAAGGGCACGGTCAAAAGGATCACCAGCGGGTCGATGAAGCTTTCGAACTGCGCCGCCAGCACCAGATAGACCACGAGGATGGCGAAGACGAAGGTCCAGACCGCGCCGCCCGAGGTCTCCTGGAACTCCCGGCTCTGCCCATCGAAGGCGATCTGCGCTTCGGCCGGCAGCACGCGGGCCGCCGTTTCCAGCACCGTGTCGACCGCCGCCCCGAGGTCGTAGCCCTCCTCCAGCGCCGCCGAGATCTCGATGGACGGCAGGCGGTTGTAGCGCGAGAGTTCGGGCGAGGCCGCCCCTTCCGACGTGCGCACCAGCGCCGAGACCGGGATCAGCGCGCCGGTGGAGCCGGAGCGCACATACATCGCGCCCAGATCCTCCGCGGTGCGCCGGCTCTCCTCCTTGGCCTGCAGGATCACCGGGTATTCGCGGCCACGCTCGATCCAGCCGGTGACCTCGCGGCCGGCGAAGAAGGTCTGCAACGTGGCCCCGATATCCTCGATGGAGACGCCGAGATCGTCGGCCAGCGCCCGGTCGACCTCGATGCGCAATTCGGGCTGGGTCTCCTCGTAATCCGTCTCGACATTGCGCAGGCCAGGCTGATCCGACAGCGCCTCGAGCAGGGTCTTGGACCATTCCTGCACCGACAGGAAATCCGGCCCCAGCACCTTCACCTGCAACGGCGTTCGCGAGCCGCGCAGGCCCAGTCCCGACGGACTGATCGGAAACGCCCGCGCGCCCGGCAGCGACGACACCGGCCCGACCAGCGACGCCACGATCTCCTGACTGGTCCGCGTCCGCGCCTTCCAGTCGGTCAGCCGCACCACCACGAAGGCGCGATGCGTCTCGCCCCGGAAACCGATGATCGAATAGATCCGCGCCGCCTCGCCGGTGTCGAGGAGCGGCAGCAGCTTCTGCTCGACCTGCGCCACTTCGCGGTCGGTATAGGCGACGGTGGCCCCCTGCGGCGCGGTGACCGCGACGAAGAACACGCCGCGGTCCTCCTGGGGCGAGAGCTCGCGCGACAGCTGGCCGTTGAGCCAGAGGGCCGATCCTGCGATGGCGAGCGCCGCCGCCAGCACCACGATCGGATAGCCCATCGCGCCGCGCAGCGTCCGGCGATAGCCGCGCTCGATTGCGCCGAAGACCCGGTTCACGCCCCGTTCCAGCATCCCGCCCGACCCCTGGCGCAGCACCCGGTGGCACAGCACCGGGGTCAGGGTCAGCGCCACGAAGGTCGAGAAGAGCACCGCCACCGCCATGACGATGCCGAATTCGGTGAAGAGCCGCCCGACCTGCCCGTCGAGGAACGAGATCGGGATGAACACCGAGATCAGCGTGATCGAGGTGGCGAGCACCGCGAACACCACCTGATCCGACCCCCGCAGGGCCGCGGCCGCCGGCGGCTCCCCCCGCTCCACCCGCCGCTGGATGTTCTCCAGCACCACGATCGCGTCGTCGACCACGATGCCGATGGCGAGGATCAGCGCGAAGAGGGTCAGAATGTTGATCGAGAACCCGAAGGCATGGATCCCCGCCACCGCCCCGATCAGCGCCACCGGGATCACCACCGCCGGCGCCAGCGTGGCGCGGGGCGAGCCGAGGAACACGAAGATCACCAGCACCACCAGCCCGACCGCGATGACCAGCGTCTTCACCACCTCCTCGATCGAGGACTGGATGAACACCGCATCGTCGGAGCTGACGAAGATCTCCATCCCCTCGGGCATCGAGGCGCGGATGTTCTCCAGCTCCGCCCGCACCGCTTTCGAGATGGCGATGGTGTTGGCCTGGCTCTGCCGCTGCACCGACAGGCCGACGGAGTTGCGCCCCTCCGACCGCACGATGGTCTCGTCATTCTCCGAGCCCACGGCGACGTCGGCGATCTCGCCCAGCCGCACCGGGGTCCCGTCGACCACCGACACCACCAGCCGGCTAAAATCCTCGGGATCGTCGAGCCGCGTCGCCGCGCGCACCTGGAATTGCCGCCAGAGCGAGACCACGTCGCCGGCCGGCAGCTCGACATTGCTCGCGCGCAGCGCCGCCGCCACCTCGGTCGCGGTCAGCTTGCGCGCGGCCATCGCGGCGGGGTCGAGGTCGATGCGGATCGCGTAGCGGCGCTGGCCGTTGACCGCGACCGAGGCGACGCCGTCCAGCGTCGCCAGCCGGTCCACCACATAGCGCTCGGCGTAGTCGGTCAGGCGCTGGGGATCGTGCCGCTCCGACACGATGCCGAGCCGCATGACCGGATCGCTGTCGGAATCGTTCTTGTAGACCCGCGGGTCGTCGGCCTCGTCAGGCAGCTGGGCCACGATGCGCCCGACCGCGCCGCGGATGTCGTTGGCGGCGTCGTCGATGTCGCGCCCGGTGGCGAAGGTGACCACCACCCGGCTGTCGCCCCGTTCGGACGAGGAGGCGATGCGGTCCACGCCCGCCACCCCCGCCACCGCGCTTTCGACCACTTCGGTGATCTGGGTGTCGACGACGGAAGGCGCCGCACCGCGCCAACTGGTGGAGATGGTCACCGTCGCCGCGTCCACGTCCGGCAGCTCGCGCACCGGCAGGCGGGTCAGCGACACCAGGCCGATCACCACGATCAGCAGCGACAGCACCACCGCGAAGACCGGACGGCGGATGAAGAAGCCTGGAAACGACATCGCGCGCCCCCGTCAGCCGGCGGAGCGGGCAGGCGCGGGCGGGACGGTCCCCGGCGCGGCATCGGTCGCGCGGGCCTCGGGGCGCAGCGCGCCTTCGGTCTGCAGCACCTTGGCGGGCGCGCCGTCGCGCACCTTCTGCACGCCGCGCGTCACCACCCGCTCGCCGGCGACGAGGCCGGTGAGGATCTCGGCGCTCCCCGCCCGGCGTCCGCCCACGATCACTTCGCGCCGCTCGATCCGGTCGTCGGCGTTCAGCACGAAGACATGGACGGTCCCCGCCTCGGTCACCAGCGCCTCTTCGGGGGCGATCACGCCTTCGCGGGAGTCGAGCACCAGATCGACCTGCATGAAGGCCCCGGCCGGCAGCCGCAGGCCGGAATTGGGGAAACGGGCGCGGACCCGGAAGGCGCGCGACACCTCATCCACCCGCCGGTCGATGGCCAGCACCTGGCCGTTGAATTCCTCTCCGGGGAAGATCGCCGTCGTGGCCCGCACCGCGTCGCCCTGCGCCACCTCGCCGAAGAACCGCTCGGGCACCGCGAATTCCACCTCCAGCTCGGAGATGTCGTCGAGCGTCGCGATATTGGCGCCGGACGACACCACCGCCCCGGGATCGATGGAGGCGAAGCCCACCACTCCGTCGAAGGGCGCGAGCAGATAGCGCGCGTCGAGATCGGCCTCCGCCGCCGCCTGGCGGGCGCGGGCGCGTTTCACCAGCCCGTCGGCCACGTCATAGGCCGCGCTGGTGACCCGGCCCTGCTCCCGCAAGGTTTCGGCGCGCTCGTAATTCGCCTGCGCCTCTTCCAGCGACGCGGCCGCCTCGGCCAGCGCCGCCTGCTCGGCCGCGTCCTCGAGCCGGGCCAGCACCGCCCCCGCCTTCACCGCGTCGCCATCCCGGAACAGCAGCTCCGACACCCGCCCGGTATCGGTGAACCTGAGCTCGACCGAGCGCAGCGCCCGCCCGGTGCCGATGGCCGAAACCACCCGTTCCACGTCGCCTGCGCGGGCCTCGGCCACCACCACGCCGACGGGCGGACGGGCGCGGCTCTGCGCCTCGCCCGCGGGATCGTCGGCGAACTGGGTCTGGATCGCCCAGGCCGCGCCTCCGGCGAGGACGGCGAGCACGACGATCTGGCGGAAAATGGAGGCCATGCGCTTCCTTGCGTCGGTCTCGGAACAAAGTCGGCCCCGGCGCCGCCGCCCCCCGGGAACGGCGGCGCCCGAGGTCCGTTCACCGAACAGAACGCGGTCCCGCCCGCGCCCGCAAGCGGATTCGCGCGCGTCACGTTCAACACTCCGGCGCCCGGGCGGAGCGCCCCGCGCCGGGCGGCCGCCCCCGGAACCACGCCGCATCCGCAGGGTTGTTTTCGCGGCCCTCGCCTCGACTTTCGGTGGATGTCGCTTCGGGCGCCGCGCGAAACGGCCCGCCCCCGGCGGGACTCCCCGTCTCCCGGCGATCTTTCCGGCGCGCCCCGTGCGACCGTCCGACATAAGACGACCTTGGGGGTTGCGCCCGACCCGCCCGAAGCGCTTATCTGTCGCCGGGGCGCGACCATGTCCGCCGCCCCGGCCCCCGAAGCCATGGGAGAGCGGAAGTGGAGCTCAAGGGAACGCGCGTCATAGCGGCCCCGCGCGCGGCCGTCTGGGCCGCGCTGAACGATCCGGAGGTCCTCAAGGCCTGCATTCCGGGCTGCGAAAGCCTCGAAGGCAGCCCCGAGGAAGGGTTCGCGGCGACGGTCACCCAGAAGGTCGGCCCGGTGAAGGCCACCTTCAAGGGTCAGGTCACGCTCGAAGACGTGGTCGCGGGCGAAAGCTACAAGCTGGTCGGCGAAGGCAAGGGCGGGGCCGCGGGCTTCGCCAAGGGCTCCGCCGCCGTCACGCTGACCGACGTGGCCGAGGGCACCCAGCTCGATTACGACGCCGACGCCAAGGTCGGCGGCAAGCTCGCGCAGCTCGGCTCCCGCGTCATCGGCGGCTTCGCCAAGTCCACCGCCGACAAGTTCTTCGACCAGTTCCAGAAGGTGGTCGAGGGCGTGGACGAGGCCGGCGTCGACGCGACGCTCGACAAGCCCGTCGAAGAGAAGCGCAGCTGGCTCAAGCGCATCACCGGCTGACCCCGGTCCACCCGAACCGAGCCCGGACCAAGAAGGACCCCGCGCGACCTCGCGCGACCCGAAAGACGCCACGACAGGACCCGCGCGCGCCGACGCGCTACGAACATCACCCGCGCGCGCCGACGCGCGACGAATTTCAAGGGAGGGATCGGCGATGCCGACGATTTCGATGACCGTGAACGGCAAATCCGTCAGCGCCGAGGCCGAGGGCCGCACGCTGCTGGTGCAGTTCCTGCGTGAAACGCTGGGCCTGACCGGCACCCATGTCGGCTGCGACACCTCGCAATGCGGGGCCTGCGTGGTTCATGTCGACGGCCAGTCGGTGAAGGCCTGCACCATGTTCGCCGCCGAAGCCGAGGGAACGGACGTCACCACCATCGAGGGCCTGGCCCCCGGCGAGGGCGAGCTGCACCCGATCCAGGCCGCCTTCCGCGACAATCACGGCCTGCAGTGCGGCTTTTGCACGCCCGGCATGGTGATGACCGCCGCCGACCTGCTCAAGCGCAACGCCAACCCGACCGAGGCCGAGATCCGCGACTATCTCGAAGGCAATCTCTGCCGCTGCACCGGCTACCAGAACATCGTCAAGGCGATCCAGGACGCGGCCGTCCGCATGTCCGCCGCCGCCGAATAAGCCAGCGCCAGGCAGGAGAGCCAAGCCATGTACGCATTCGAGTTCGTGAAGCCCGCCACGCTCGCCGAGGCCATCGAGGCGCTGAAGGCCGAAGAGGCCCAGCCGCTCGGCGGCGGTCAGACCCTGATCCCGACCCTCAAGCAGCGCCTCGCCCAGCCCGGCTCGCTGGTCAGCCTGACCGGGATCCCCGAGATGGTCGGCGTGACCGTCGCGGACGGCGTGGTCGTGGCCAAGGGCGCCACCACCCACGGCGCGATGGAGGCGGCGACGGCCGAGGCCTTCCCGGCCCTTTCCGCGCTCGCCGGCAATATCGGCGACCCGGCCGTGCGCCATCGCGGCACCATCGGCGGTTCGATCGCCAATAACGACCCCGCCGCCTGCTGGCCCGCCGCCGCGCTCGCCTGCGGCGCGACGCTGGTGCTGACCGGCCCCGAGGGCGCGCGCGAGATCGCGGCCGACGATTTCTTCCAGGGCATGTTCGCCACCGATCTGGGCGAGGGCGAGCTGGTCACCGAGATCCGCCTGCCGATCCCTGCGGCCGCCAACTACCAGAAATTCGTCCAGCCCGCCTCGCGCTTCGCGATGGTCGGCGTCTTCGTGGCGAAGTTCGCGGATGGCGTCCGCGTCGCGGTCACCGGCGCCTCCGAAGAGGGCGTGTTCCGCTGGACCGAGGCCGAAACCGCGCTGAGCGCCGACTTTTCCGCCGCCGCGCTCGACGGGCTGACCGTGCCGGCCGAAGGCATGATGAGCGACATCCACGCCGCCCCCGACTATCGCGCGCATCTGGTCAAGGTGATGACGAGGCGGGCCGTCGCCGCCGCCTGAGGCGCTTGCCCGACCCAGACCTGCCAGGCCCCGGCGACCCGCGCGCCGGGGCCGATTTTTTTTCCGGGCCCCGCGACGGAACCCGGCCCGGGCGGCGTGCAGCGATGAAATCAGGCGCGAGCCGAGCAGGCGCCGGCTTGCGCCCCCCAAACTTGCGACCCCCCAAAAAAACGGGGCGCACGCGCGGAAAAGTCAGGTTTCCCGCACGTGCGCCCCGGATTGTCGTGACGGACGAAGTCACGACCGAGGGACCTTGAAAAGGTTGGCGAAGCTCGCGGCGGAGGTCAGGCCGAATTGCGTCCATTTGGGGGCAGCGTCGTTTTCGACAGCGTTCGTTCGAAATCGGCCTGCCCGACCAGCCGCAATTCCACCGGAAGCGGCATCGCCTTGCCGCGAAAGGCCGGCGGCAGGCGCATGGCGTCCTTCTCGGTGGTGACCAGCCGCGCGCCCGCCGCCGCCGCCTCCGCCTCCAGCCGCCGCAGGGCGCGGGGCGCGAAGGGCGCGTGGTCGGCGAATTCATGGGCGGCGACCAGCGTCGCGCCGAGCCCGCGCAGCGTGGCGAAGAACTTCTCGGGCCGCGCGATGCCGGCGAAGGCCACCACCCGCTCCGTCGACCAGTCGATGCCGATGTCGCGGGCGCGGACCTCGCCCTCGATCACCGGCAGGGTTTTCAGAGCGGGCCAGCTCTCCAGCAGGTTTGCGCGGGCGTGGGCGGGCCCGATGGCGAGCACCAGGTCGGCGCGGGCGAGGCCGGCTGCCACCGTTTCGCGCAACGGCCCCGCCGGAATCGGCCGCCCGTTGCCGAACCCGGCCTCGGCGTCGACCACCAGAATCGAAAGATCCTTCGCCAGTCCCGGGTTCTGGAACCCGTCGTCCATCACCAGCGCCTGCGCGCCGGCGGCGACCGCGGCCCGGGCGGCCTCGGCCCGGTCGCGGCAGACCCAGGTCGGCGCGAAGGCGGCGAGCAGCAGGGGCTCGTCGCCCACCGCCTCGGCCCGGTCGCAGGCGAGGTCCACGCGGTGCGGCGCCCCCGCCCCCGCCGAGCCGCCATGCCCTCGGCTGATGGCGTGGGCCTCGACCCCGAGCTCGGCCAGCGTCTGCAGCACCAGGATCGCCGAGGGCGTCTTGCCCGCCCCCCCCGCGGTCAGGTTGCCGAGACAGATCACCGGAACCGGCGCACGCCAGCCCGGCCGCGCCACCCGGCGCGCGGTGGCCGCGGCGTAGAGCGCGCCGATGGGCGAGAGCAACCGCGCCAGCCAGCCCGGCGCGTCCGGCGGTCGGCTCCAGAACCCGGGCGCGGTCAGCTTCACGGCCGCGCCTCCGCCGGCAGCAGGTCGAGCAGCGCGTCCCGCGTCATCTCCAGCGCGCCGCGCCCGTCGCCGAGCGCGCCGCGCGCGGCATCGACCAGATCCTCGCGCGCCGCATCGTCCCCCAGCAGCCCCGCCACCGCCTCCGCCAGCGCCGCGGCGCCCGAGACCTCCATCGCGCCCCGCGCGGCGCGGAGCGCGGCGTAATCCTCGGCGAAATTCGCCACCAGCGGCCCATGCAGGATGGCGGAGCCGAGCGCCGCCGGCTCATGCGGATTGTGCCCGCCGACCGGGACGAAGGAGCCGCCGACGAAGCTGACCGGGGCGAGGCGGAACCACGCCCCCATCTCCCCCAGCGTGTCGAGCAGATGCACATGATCCCCTGGCCCCGGCGCCTCGCCGGCCCCCCGGCGCGAGACCCGCAACCCCATGGCGCGCAGGGCCTCGGCGATCTCCGGCCCCCGCTCGGGGTGGCGCGGCGCGACCAGCGCGATCAGGCCCGGCAGGCGGGCGGCGGCGCGGATCTGGGCGCGGGCGACGATCTCCTCCTCGCCGGGATGGGTGGAGGCGGCCAGCCAGCAGGGCCGCCCGGCAAGCGCCAGCGCCAGCCCCGCCCGCGCCTGCGCCCGGTCCGGCGGCGCGGCGCCGGCCTTCAACGAGCCCGCCACCCGCACCCGATCCTCCGGCGCCCCCAACCCGGCCAGCCGCTGCGCCACCGCGCCATCCTGCGCCAGCAGCACATCAAAACGCCCGAGCAGCCCCGCGATCATTCCCGGGGCGAAGCGCCAGCCGCGGGTGGATTTATCGGAGATCCGGGCGTTGACCAGCGCCAGCCGCGCGCCGCGCGCCGCGGCGCCGCAGACCAGCCCCGGCCACAGCTCGCTTTCCACCCACACCCCCAGATCGGGGCGCCAATGGTCGAGAAACCGGTCGATGGCGGGACCCGCATCCACCGGCACGAATTGATGGATCACGCCGGCGGGCAGCCGCTCGGCCATCAACCCGGCGGAGGTGACGGTGCCGGTGGTCACCAGCACGCCCAGATCCGGCCGGGCGGCGTGCAGCGCATCGATCAACGGCAGGGCGGCGAGGGATTCCCCCACGCTCGCCCCATGGATCCACACCAACACCCCCTCGGGACGGGGCCGCGAGGCCCGGCCAAGGCGCTCCCCCAGCCGCGCCGGATCCTCGCGGCCCCGCCGGACCCGGCGCGCCAGCAGCCGCCGCAACCCCGGCTCCGCCACCCGCGACAGCGCCAGATAGAGCCCCAGCGCGACGGAACGCGGCGGGCGCGCGACGCGGAGGCTCATGCCCCCGCCGGCGCCGGCTCGGGACCCGAGCCGGAAACGGGAAACGGATCGGGATCAGGCTCGATCGGCTTGCGGCCCACCATCGCGTCGGCGCGGGCCGAGACGAGGATCAGCGCCGCCTCGATCTCCCGTCGGAAGGCGTCCTGCGCCTCGGGCCCTTCGGCTTCGGGCGGTTGCATCGGCGGGCCGAACACCTTGGCGCCGCGCCCGAAGGGGAACGGCAGGATGAACCGGTCCCAGGACCCGAGCACCCGCCCCCCCGCCATCGCATAGGCGAAGGGGATCACCGGCACGCCGGTCGCCATCGACAGCGCCGCCACCCCGGGCTTGGCGCGCATCCGCGGCCCCCGCGGCCCGTCCGGCGTCATCACCAGCACCATGTCCTGCGCGGCCGAGAGGCGACGGATCGCCTCCACGGTCATCACCGTGCCGCCCTTGTTCTTCTCGGGCTTGAGCTTGTTGCCGGCCGAGCCGCGCAGCACCGTGGCCCCGAACCGCTCCACGCACCGCGCGATGATCTCGCCGTCGCGATTGGCCGAGATCAGGGCCAGCACGTTCATCCGCCCGGCTTTTTCGGACGGCACCATCAGCAGGCGTCCATGCCATACCGGCACGATCCACCGGCCCCTGGCGCTGCGGATCAGCGCACGGGCCTCGGCCCCCTCGACCTGCCAGCGGGTGGTGAGCCCGACCAGCCGGATATAGCCCGCGCCCAGACGGGCCACGAGACTGCGCAGCAGGGGATTGGCCCGGATTCTCCGAAGCATGATCGCGCGCGCGGGCGAGGCCCGCGCTCAGCCCAGCTTTTCGGTGGGGGAGTCCTTCTTGCCCTCGTCCTGCAGGCGATGCAGGTGGGCGATGAAGTAGCGGCTGTGCGCGTCGTCGACGCTGCGCTGGGCCGCGGCCTTCCAGGCGGTGAAGGCGGAGGCGTAATTGGGAAAGATGCCGACGATGTCGATCTTGTCGACATCGGCGAACTCGTTGCCCGACGGGCTGACGAGCTCGCCTCCGAACACGAGGTGAAGCAGCTGCGCCATGGTAGCCTCCCGAGATTGCCGCGGATGGGGCCGTCGCGTGGGGCGTAGACCGCGCAGGGGCGGGTCGTCAATCGCCACGGTTGCCGCGGAGGGGCCGAATCCGGCCCGATCGTTCGAATGCCGCGCAGATTTCCGCCGCCACGGTTCAATTCGCCGGCGGGATCGCCTTGAGATAGGCGGCGATGTCCTCGCGGTCGCGCGCCGGCAGCTTCGCCGTCTCCGCCACCACCGCGGCCATCGAGCCGCCGACGCTGTCATAGCCCGGGGTGAAGCCGCTCTCGAGGTAATAGGCGATGTCGCCCTCCGACCAGTCGCCGAGGCCGCTGGGGCTGATGTCGGGGATCATGCCCGGCCCGTCCGGATTGGGCCCGCCGCCCATCCATCGGCTGAATTCCGGCCCGCCGAGCGCATCGCGCGGGGTATGGCACTCCCCGCAATGGCCGATGCCCTCGACCAGCCGGCGCCCGCGCTCGGCCGACTCCGAGAGCCCCGCCGTCACTACCCAGGCCCGGTCGAAATAGAGCAGCTTCCACCCCCCGACCGCGGCGCGGACCGAGAACGGGAAGCTCAGATCATGCGGTTTGGACGGCGTGGGATCGGCCGGCAGCGTGCGCAGATAGGCGAGCAGGTCCAGCGCGTCCTCCACCTTCATCCGCCCATAGGACGCCCAGGGGAAGGCGGGATAGAGATGCCGCCCCTCCGGCCCCACCCCGCGCAGGAAGGCGGAGGCGAACTGCTCCGGCGTCCAGCCGCCGATGCCCGCCTCCGCGTCCTGCGAGATGTTGGGCGCGAGGAACGTGCCGAACGCCGTCTCGAAATGCCGGCCGCCCTTCAGCACCCGGCGCGCCTCGCCCGTCGACTCCGGATCGGCATGGCAGGACGCGCAGCCGCCGAGCTGGAACAGAAGCTCGCCCCGCGCCTCGGCCTCGGCGTCCGGCGCCCAGCCCTCCGGGATCGCCGCCACCGAAATCGGCCGTGGCGCGGTCACCCACCAGGCGGTGACGAAACCGGCCGCCGCGAGCAACGCGACGGCCAGGAGCAGGCGCAGCAGCATCGGATCAGTTCTTCTTCACGCGGTAGCCTTCGTGGCAGCTCTTGCAGTTGGCGCCGACCAGGCCCATCGCCTGCTTCATGCCGTCCGCATCGGCCGGGGCCAGCGCCACGGCGGCGGTGGTGTCGGCGAGGAACTTGGCGACCGCGGTCTCGAACCCGGCCGCATCGCTCCAGATCTTCGGCCCGGCTTCGGATTGGGCGGTCTCGGAGCCCTCGGGGAACTGGTCATGGAAGCCGAGCGCCACCGCGTTCATGGTGCGCAGCGCGCCCAGCACGGCGCCGGCCTCGAATTCGGCCTCGCCCTTGGCGATCTTGCCCATCACGCCCATCGCGGCGCCGACGTCCTTCATCATCGCCTGTCGCACCGCGACCTTGTCGGACAGCGCCGGCGCGTCGGCGGCGGAGGCTGCGCCGAGACCGGCGACCAGCGCCGCGCCGAGGGCTGCGGTCATCAGAGAAAGCTTCCTGGGCATGAGCTTGGGTACTCCCTGTCATTCATTTCCGCACCGGCAACCGGGCGACGGCGGAGGCTAGCATGGCGATGCCGTCGGAACAGCGACATTTGCGCCCGCACGGGGCGCGGGCCGCTCACGAAACCGCGACCGTGTCCCGCATGGAAACCCCTTGTCCGGGGCCGGGCCGCCTCAGCGGGCGCCGCGCGCGATCCGCTCCTCCCGCGGCCAGCCAGCCTCGTGGCGCGCCCGCAGCGCCAGCGCGAACAGGGTCAGCGCGCCGACCTGATGGATCAGCGACAGGCCGAGCGGGGCCGCATGCATCACCGTGGCGATCCCCAGCGCCATCTGCGCCAGCAGCATCGCCATCACCCAGTTCGCCCGCCGGCGCATCCCCGCATGGGGCCCGCACCGCATCCGCCACCAGAAGACGGCGCCGAGCAGGAACACCGCGTAGCCGAGCATCCGGTGATTGAACTGCACCAGCGCCGGGTTCTCGAAGAAGTTGGTCCAGAGCGGCACGTAGCCGAAGGATTCCGAGGGCAGGAACTCCCCCCCCATCAGCGGCCAGTCGATGTAGCCGCGCCCGGCGTCGATCCCCGCGACCAGCGCGCCCACCAGGATCTGGGCGAAGATCGCGACCGAAAGCCAGCTGGCGAAAGTCATCGCGCCGCTCAGCCGACGCCGCCGCGCCTGCAACAGCTCCGCCCCCGACAGGCGCACCGACCAGGCCAGATGCATCAGCAATCCGAAAATTCCGAAGGCCAGCCCCAGATGGGTGGCGAGCCGGTAGGACGCGACGTCGACCCGCGCCCCCTCCAGCCCCGAAGACACCATCCACCAGCCGATCGCCCCCTGCAGCCCGCCGAGCGCGCCGGGAAGCACCAGCTTCCAGGTCCAGCCCGCGGGAATCTGCCGGCGCGCGAGAAACCAGAAGAACCCCGCCGCCCAGACCAGACCCACCAGCCGGCCGAGCTGCCGATGCCCCCATTCCCACCAGTAGATGAACTGAAAATCGCCCAGCGTCATGTCCGGACGGATCAGCCGGAATTCGGGGATCTGGCGGTATTTTTCGAATTCCGCCAGCCAGTCGGCGTGGTTGAGCGGGGGGATGGCGCCGGTCAGCGGCTTCCATTCGGTGATCGAAAGGCCGCTGTCGGTCAGCCGGGTCAGCCCGCCGACCATCACCATCGCCGCCACCAGGCCCGCCAGGATGAAGAGCCAGACCGCGATGGCCCGGCGGGCGGCGCGCCTGCGGGCGTCGGCCTCGCCGGGACGGGGCGCGGG
>NZ_JBSRTQ010000082.1:0-21219 GCF_055129145.1 Albimonas sp.
CCGCGCCCGTGGCGCCCATGCCCGTGGTCATCTCCACCGCGCCCGACGCGCCCGGCGCCGTCGCCTCCGCCGCCGCCACCCGGCGCGGCTTCCTGCTGGTGGCGCTCGGCGTCATGGTCTTCATCCCCGACGCGCTGGTCATGCGCCTCGTCGACATCGACGCCTTCGCCATGGCCGTCTGCCGCGGCGTCTTCGGCGGGTTGGTGATGACCGCCGGCTGCCTCGTCTCCTACGGCCGCGGCCTGCCCGCCGCGATGCGCGCGCTCGGCCCCTGGGGGATCGCCCTGGCGGGGCTGGAGGCCGCGTCCACCGTGCTCTTCTGCCTCTCCATCGCCTGGACCACGGTCGCCAACGCCATGCTGGCCTTCGCCGCCACCCCGATGCTCGCCGCCCTGATCGCGCGCGTGGCGCTGGGGGAGCGGATCCCCGCCCAGACCGTCTGCGCCATCGCCGCCACCGTCGCCGGGCTCTGCCTCGTCGCCGTCGGAGCCTGGTCCGAGGGCGGGCTCAGCGCCATCGGGGTCGCGGCCGGGCTCGGCTCCGCGCTCACCATCGCGCTCTTCTTCGTGCTGTTGCGCGTGCTGAAGGCCAATTCGGCGACCCCGGTGATCGGCCCGGGCTGGCTGCTCGGCGCGCTCATCGCCCTGCCCTTCGCGACGTTCGAGCCGATGACGACCGGCCAGTGGATCGGCGCCTTCGCGACGGGCGGCGTGATCCTGCCGCTCGCCATCACGCTCGTCGCCTGGGGCTCGCGCTGCCTGCCGGCCGCCGAAACCTCGATGATGACCCTGCTCGAGGTCGTGGCCGGCCCGGTGCTGGTCTGGGCGGTGCTGGGCGAGTTCCCCGGCCAATGGACGCTCGCCGGCGGCGCGGTGGTGCTGGCCGCGCTGGCGCTGCATTCAATGTGGCGACTGCGCGGCGGGGCAGCGCGGGCGGCCGCCGCGTGAGGGCCCGCGCGCTCTGGCGCGAGGGCGCGGCGCGCGGCAGGATCGGCGTCCGTCGCCGCCTCAGGAGCCCGAGATGAAAGCCCATACCCCGCCCGAGATCCGCCCGCCCTTCGCCCATTATTCCCACGGGATCGAGGTCGCGTCCGGCGCAAGGCTGCTCTTCGCCTCCGGCCAGCTCGGCCTCGACCCCGACGACAGCCTGCCCGAGGGCGCGGAGGCGCAGGCCGAGCGCGCCTTCGCCAATCTCGACGCGGTGCTCGCCTCCGCCGGCATGACCCGAGCCAACGTCGCCCGGCTCAACAGCTTCGTCACGGCGCGCGAGCATATGGCCGGCTACATGGCCGCGCGCGACCGCTGGGTGGCGGGGCTGGACCCGGCCCCGGCCTCGACCCTGGTCATCGTCGCGGGCTTCACCCGGCCCGAATTCGTGGTCGAGATCGAGATGACCGCGGCGCAGGAGCCGTGACGCGAACGCCCGCCCCAGGATAGGGGCGGGCGCTTCAAGATCAGCCTGGAAAGGATTGAACCGGCTCAGAAATGCAGGGCGCGCCCGTAGGCGGAGAGCACGCTTTCGTGCATCATCTCCGACAGGGTCGGATGCGGGAACACCGTCTCCATCAGTTCGGCCTCGGTGGTCTCCAGCGTCTTGCCCACCACGTAACCCTGGATCAGCTCGGTGACTTCCGCGCCAACCATGTGGGCGCCGAGCAGCTCGCCGGTCTTCGCGTCGAAGATGGTCTTGATCATCCCCTCCGGCTCGCCCAGCGCGATGGCCTTGCCGTTGCCGATGAAGGGGAAGCGCCCGACCTTGATCTCGTGCCCGGCCGCTTTCGCCTTGGCCTCGGTCAGCCCGACCGAGGCGATCTGCGGGTGGCAATAGGTGCAGCCGGCGATGGAGGTGGCGGGCGTCGCGTGGGCGTTCCGGCCTGCGATTAGCTCGGCCACCATCACGCCCTCATGGCTCGCCTTGTGCGCCAGCCAGGGCGCGCCGGCGATGTCGCCGATGGCCCAGAGGCCCGGAACCCCGGTGCGGCATTCCTTGTCGGTGACCACATGGGTCCGGTCGATCTCGACCCCGGCCTCCTCCAGCCCCAGCCCCTCGACATTGCCCACGATGCCCACGGCGGAGATCACGGTATCGACCTCCAGCGTCTCGGTCTTCCCGTCCGCCTCGATATGGGCGACGACCTTGCCTTTGGATTTTTCGAGCTTGGCGACCTTGGCGCCGGCGCGGATCTTCATTCCCTGTTTTTCGAAGGATTTCCGGGCGAAAGCGGCGATTTCCTCATCCTCGACGGGAAGAATGCGGTCCATCACCTCGACCACGGTCGTATCGGCGCCCATTGTATTGAAAAAGCTCGCGAATTCGATGCCGATGGCGCCGGAGCCGATGACCAGCAGTTTTTTCGGCATCCGCGGCGGGTTGAGCGCATCCATATAGGACCAGACCTGGTCGCCGTCCCGCTCCAGCCCCGGCAGTTCGCGGGCCCGGGCGCCGGTGGCGAGGATGATGTCCTTGCCCGTCAGCACCCGCTCGCCCTTGTCGGTCTTGACCGAAACCTTCCCCTTGCCGGCGAGCTTGGCGGTCCCCATCACCACCTCGATCTTGTTCTTCTTCATCAGGTGGCCGATGCCCGAGACCAGCTGGGCGGAGACCTTGCGCGACCGCTTCACCACCGCGGGCAAGTCGAAATCGACGGCCTCGGCCGACAGCCCGAACTCCTTCGCCCGGTGCATCAGATGAAACACCTCGGCCGAGCGCAGCAGCGCCTTGGTCGGGATGCAGCCCCAGTTGAGGCAGATGCCGCCGAGGTGCTCGCGCTCCACCACCACGGTCTTGAGGCCGAGCTGCGCGGCCCGGATCGCGGCGACATAGCCGCCGGGGCCTGCGCCGATCACGACGACGTCGAAATTGTCCGTGGCCATGGGCTGTCTCTCCCGTCCGGTTGCGTCGATCCCTTGCGCATTTACCCCACGGCGAGGGCGCGCGGGAAGCGAAAGCGTCGCAAGCATGTTGCGAAATGGGCCGCGGGCGGGACGTTTCGGGTCCCGGCGCGGGTCAGGTTCGGGCGCGCCCGGCTTCGATGCGGCGCACTTCGGTCATGTATCCGCCTCCCTCCATCCAGGCGCGCTCCTCGTCGGTGCTGGCCCTGCCCAGCGCGTCGTTGCGATACGGAAACCGGCCGAAACGGGCGATGACGGCGCGATGCGCCTCGGCGTGCAGGCCCCGGATGAGGGTCGGCGGGCCCATGCGGGTATGGGCGAGATGCACGGCGAAGTCCTGGTCGGCGGGCGCTTCGGAATGCATGAACGGCAGGTAGATGAAGTTCCGCGTCTCCACCGGCGTCGCAAGGTCATGCCCCGCCGCCATCGCCATGCGCGCCACTCGCCGGGCACGGGCGTCGGTGGCGAAGCTCAGCGGCGAGCCGCGGAACATGTTGCGCGGGAACTGGTCGATCAGGATCAGCAGGGCGAGCACGCCCGCCGGATCCGCCCGCCAATGGTCGAAGGCCCCGCCCCGCGCCGCGCGCCAGCTGCGCAGATATTTGCGCCGGATCCGCGCGTCCAACGCCTCCCCCCCGCCGAACCAGCCGGGGGGACCGACCTTGTTCAGCCAGAAGTCTACGATCTCGGGCGCGGTGGCGATCATGGGGGCCTGTCCTCGGCTGCCGGGGGAGGTCAGCATGGGGGGCGGGGGGCGCAGGTCAAGACCTGCCCGCCCCTCCGGCCCGTCAGCGGCCCGCCGGCCTCGGCCCGTCCTCGTCGCCGGCTTCGGCCTCGGCGGCGGCGAACACGCCGGCTTCCGCCTGCGCCTCCGCCGCAGCTTCGGCCTGGGCCTCGCGCACCGCCTCGATCACCGCGGTCCGCTCCTCGGCGTATTCGAGCGCGAGGTCGGCGCCGACCGGGGTGATCCCGGGCGCGACCGGCATGTGAACCGCGGTATCCTCCACCGCGACGCCGGCGCGGCGGGTCATGCGCCAGGCGGCGTAGGCGGCGATGGCCCCGAACATCGAGGCGAGGAAGCCGAAGAAGGCCCAGGCCCCGAATTGCGACATCAGCGCCCCGACCGCGAGCGGCCCGCCGACCGCGCCGACCCCGTTGAGGAACAAAAGCCCCCCGGAGGCCGCGGCGCGCTGATCGGGCGCGAGATAGTCGTTGGTATGCGAGACCAGCAGCGAATAGAGGGGGTTGGCGATGCCGCCGACCACCGCCGACATGGCCAGCACCACCACCACATAGGCCTCCGCGAAAATCCCGATCACCCCGGCGACCGTGCCGATCGAGGTCATGATCAGGATCAGCCGCCGACGATCCATCCGGTCCGACAACCAGCCGAACGGGTATTGGGAGATCAGCCCCCCCACATAGATCAGCGCCACGAAGGCCGAGATCTCGGACACCGTGAAGCCGCGCTCGGTCCCGTAGACCGCCGACATGCCGAAGATCGCCGAGAACACCGCGCCCAGAAACACCGTGCCCACGAAGCCCAGCGGCGAGGCGCGGAACAGCGCGCCTAGGCTCATCAGCTTGGTGGCCTGGTGCACCGGCGCGGGCGAGACCGACAGCAGGATCGGCGCGAAGCTGAGCGACACCGCCACCGAGATCAGCACGAAGAGGTCGTAGCCCCCCGGATCGGCGACGTTGAGCAGCCCCTGCGCCATCACCACGCCCAGCATCTGGGTGATCATGTAGAGCGACAGCGCCTTGCCGCGGGTCTCGTTGGTGGAGCTGTCGTTCAGCCAGCTTTCGGCGACCACGTAGACGGCGGCGAAGCAGGCCCCCACCAGGATCCGCATCAGCCCCCAGGCCCAGACATTGGGAAAGGCCGCGTAAAGCACGAAGACCGCCGAGATGATCGAGCCCATGGCCGCGAAGACCCGCACATGGCCGACCCGCCGGATCATCTCGGGCGCCGCGCGCGACGACACCAGGAAGCCCAGGAAATAGCCGGACATGACGATCGACATCTCGGTGGCCGAAAATCCCTCGATGTTGCCGCGGATGCCGAGCAGGGACGCCTGCATGCCGTTGCCGAGCATCAGCAGCAGCATGCCGAACAGCAGCGCCCAGGTGTTGGAAAGCAGAGCGAACATAAGTCCCCCTCGTCACGGCGTCGTCTTGAGCGACGCGCGGAGCTTTTTTCGGATGGGGACTCGTCCCTCGGATCGGGGCGGACCCTGCCTGCGCGTGGCCACCGGGTCGCGGTCTTAAACGACGTTTCGCGTCGGTTTCGTTAACCGCGGCTGCGGCATTCCCGCCTTGAAGGGCCGGCCGCCGCCTGCGCCGGCGTCAGCCCTTGCCGTAAAGCACGTCGGCGCGCGCCTCGAAAGCGCGCACGATCCGTTGCATCGCCTCGTTGAACACCACGCCGATCAGCTTCTGCAGCACGATCGAGCGGAACTCGAAATCCACGAAGAAGTCGACCTCGCAGCCGCCATCCTCGCGCGGGGTGAAGGTCCAGTGGTTGTTGAGATAGCGGAACGGCCCGTCCAGATAGGCGACGTCGATGCGCCGGTCGTCGGGGAAGAGCGTGACCCGGCTGCCGAATTTCTCGCGGAACACCTTGAACGAGATCACCAGATCCGCATCCAGCACCTCCGACCCGTCGGGCTGGGGCGTGCGGGCGCGAATGCGCGCGGCCGAGCACCAGGGCAGGAACTCGGAATAGGACGGCACATCGGCGATCAGGGCGTACATCTGATCGGCGCTGTAGGGCATCGTGCGTTTTTCGGCATGCGTGGGCATGGGCAATCCCTATCGTCCGCCCTCGGGCCGCGAAGGGGGGCCAATCGTCGCGGCCGGCCCTGCGGGACAAGCTTCGCCGCGCGGCCTATCCTGCGGCCCATGTGAGGCTGAGGGGGAGACGCGCGATGTGCGCCGCAGACGCGACCGCGACGGGAGGCTCCGCCGGGGGCGAAGGCTTCGGGGGCGAGGTCGGTGGCAAGAGCCGGACCGAGGGGCCGCTGATCGGTCCCGACGGGCGGCCTTACGTGATCGACCGGCTGATCTCCGCCAAGTCCATCGCCGCGCGGGTGGAGGCGCTGGCCCACGAGATCGAAGGCCATTACGCCGGCACCGAGAAGCTGGTGGTGGTGGGCCTGCTGCGCGGGTCGTTCGTGTTCATCGCCGACATCGCCCGCGAGATCCGGCTGCCGATGGAGATCGATTTCATGGAGGCGTCCTCCTACGGCTCGTCCATGGAATCCTCGCGCGAGGTACGCATCCTCAAGGATCTGCGCGGCGAGATCGAGGGGCGCGACGTGCTGGTGGTCGAGGACATCGTCGACACCGGCTTCACCCTGCACCACGTGCTGCACATGCTGCGCGCCCGCAAGCCGCGGCGGCTCGAGGTCTGCGCCCTGCTCGACAAGCCGACCCGGCGCGAGGCGGAGGTGGACGTGC
The DNA here is from genome assembly GCF_055129145.1 of Albimonas sp. Classification (NCBI taxonomy): domain Bacteria; kingdom Pseudomonadati; phylum Pseudomonadota; class Alphaproteobacteria; order Rhodobacterales; family Paracoccaceae; genus Albimonas; species Albimonas sp. Next base: position 6,351 of record NZ_JBSRTQ010000082.1, read on the forward strand.
GCTTCACCGGCTTCACCATCCCCGACGAGTTCGTGGTCGGCTACGGCATCGACTACGCCCAGCGGAACCGCAACCTGAGCTATATCGGCAAGGTGCGCTTCGTCTGAGACGGGCGTCTCACGGGCGGGTCGGGGCAACGGCGGGTTTGCACCCGCCCTACGAGCGCTTGCAGGGCGGGTGCAAACCCGCCGCACTCCTCCTCCGGCATGGCGCCGCTTTAATCCAGCGCCGCCAACGCCGCCCTGACCCGGGCTTGCGCCCGGCCCGCCTCGCCCGGCAACCCAAGCTCGGCATAGACCCCGGCCAGCGCGCGGTTTGAGGGGACGGACATCGGCTCGTATCCCCGCCGCCGCTCCAATGCCTGCTGCGCCGCGACCAGGCGGCCGCCGCGGATCAGGGCATCGAGCCAGAGCTGTTCGAAGAGGTCGCGCTGGGCATGACTGCCCCCCGTCTCCCACAGCCGCGGCAGGGCGAGGCCGAGCCGGTCGGCCGCGCGGCCCCAGTCGCCCGCTTCATGGGCGACGAGGCCCTCCGCCGCAGGCAGCACGACCTCGGCCCAGACGGCGCGATCCTGCGCCGGCTGTTCGGCGCGGGCGCGGAATCCGTCCATCATTGCGGCGACCGCCTGCGCGCGGCCTGACCGGGCGAGACCGTAGAGATATTGCAGGCTCAGAAACCCGTTGACGAAATCGCCGGTGCGGGTCGCCAGATGCGCGCCCACATCCTCCCAGCGCGCGCCCAGGTCGACGCCCGCGATCTCCAGCCGCGCGAGCAGACTGACCGCGCCGATCTGGTCCTGCGAGTAGCTTTTTTCCAGACCCCAGCAGCGTTCGTCATAGGCCCGCAGCGCCGCGCCGAAATCGCCCTGGCTGATGGCGAAAAGCGCGAAGTGCCACCAGTTGTGGCTCAGCATGAAGGAATTCAGGTCGGTCCAGGTGCCCGCCATCTCCTCCAGAAACGCCCGGCCTTCCGCGATGCGCCCTTGGGTGAGGTGGATATGGGCGAGCGCGTGATGGGCCCACGGCTCCTTGCGCCGGATCGAGACAGCGCGCAAGGCGGCCGCCTCGGCCTCGGGCAGCATGTGGCACTGCTCGTAGCCGAAGGCGAGCATGCCGTGGACATGGGCGATGTCGGGCCTTGCGTCCGCGATCAGGTGGCCGACCGCGAGCATCCCCGGCGCGTCGCCGCGATTGAACTGATGGTATTGGGTGAATTTCGCGAGCGCGAGGTCGGAGGGATGCGCCGCCACCCCCTCGCGCCCCAGCCGGATCGCCCGGGTCATGTCGCCGTCGGCCCAGGCGGCGATGGCGGCCAGCGTGATCCGCTCCCGCTCCGTCGCCCGTGCGGCATGGGCCTCCGCGCGCTCCAGCCAGGGCCGGGCGAGGGCCGGGGCCTCGGGCGTCTCCAGGAACAGGTGCAACGCGCCGGCATAGGCGTTGGCGAGCGGGTTCTCCGGGTCGGCCTCGGCCGCGGCCACGATATTCGCCGCCTTGGTCTCGTAACCCACGAAACCCTCGACGAAATCCGAGAGTGCGACAGCCGTCTCATCGCTCTCGGCGGTGATGGGGTTTCCGGCCCAGTCCTGGCGCATGGCGTTCTCCCGGTCTGCGTCGGGCGAGGCTAGCGCGGGCGGGCGCGCGGGGCTAGAGATCGGGTCATGGAATGGCGCGACGAAGGGCTGCTGCTGTCCGTGCGCAGGCATGGCGAGGGAGCGGCGATCCTCGATATCTTCACGGCCGAGCACGGGCGCCATTCCGGGATCGCGCCCGGCGGAGGCTCGCGTCGCATGGCGCCCCTGCTGCAGCCCGGCGCGCAGCTTGCGGTGGAATGGAAGGCGCGGCTCGAAGGCCATATGGGCGCCTGGAGGCCCGAGCCGATCCGCTCGCGCGCCGGCGCGATCATGTCCGAGCGCAAGGCGCTGGCGGCGATGGGGGCGCTGTCGGCGCTGCTCGGCTTCCTGCCGGAGCGGCAGCCCCATCCCGCCCTCTACGCCCGCACCGTGACGCTGGCCGATGCGCTGGGCGCGGACCCGGACTGGCCGGCGCTTTACGCGTTGTGGGAGCTGAGCCTGCTGGACGAGCTGGGGTTCGGGCTCGACCTCACCTCCTGCGCCGCGACCGGGGCGACGGAGGATCTGGTGTGGATCTCGCCGCGCTCCGGCCGCGCGGTGAGCCGGGAGGCGGGAGCGCCCTATGCCGACAGGTTGATCCCCCTGCCCGGCCTCTTCCTCGGCCGGGCCGAGACGGCGCCCGAGGACATCGCGACCGCCCTGCGCGCCACCGGCCATTTCCTGCGCCATCACGCCGCCGCCGCCTTCGGGCGCGACGGTCCGCCGGAGGCGCGTGAGCGGCTGGCCGCCCTTTTCGGCGCCTGAGACGGTCGTCTCACCGCCCCCGCGTCGCGATTTCCGCCGCGATGGTCGTGGGGGGTGGTGTATCCGGCCCCCGCCCGCGCTAGGTGTGCGCGCAGGACGCGCTGAAGGAGCAGGCATGACCGACGAACCCCTGGTGATCTTCACCCCCTCGGGCCGACGCGGCCGCTTTCCGGCCGGCACCCCAGTGCTGACCGCGGCGCGAGCGCTGGGGGTGGATCTGGATTCCGTCTGCGGCGGGCGGGGCATCTGCTCGCGCTGCCAGATCCAGCCGGCTTACGGGGCCTTCGACAAGCACGGCGTCGTCTCCGCCCCCGGCGCGCTGACCGAATGGAACGCGGTCGAGCAGCGCTACAAGGACAAGCGCGGCCTGATCGACGGCCGCCGGCTCGGCTGCCAGGCCCGGATCGAGGCGGACGTGGTCATCGACGTGCCCCCCGAATCCCAGGTGCATCGCCAGATCGTGCGCAAGCGCGCCGAGGCCCGCGCCATCACCCTCGATCCCGCCGTCCGGCTGCATTTCGTCGAGGTGGCCGAGCCCGACATGCACCACCCCTCCGGCGATTTCGAACGTCTGCGCGCGGCGCTTTCCGGGCAGTGGGGGGTGGAGGGCCCGACCATCGCCCTGCCCATTCTCCAGCGCCTGCAAAAAGTCCTGCGCGAGGGCGAGTGGAACGTCACCGTCGCCGTCCACACGCCGCGCGAGGGCGCGGTTCCGCGGATCCTCGACCTGTGGCCCGGGCTGCGCGAACGCCCGGTATGGGGGGCGGCCATCGACCTCGGCTCCACCACCATCGCCTGCCATCTGGCGGACCTGCAGACCGGGGAGCTCGGCGCGTCTTCCGGCGCGATGAACCCCCAGATCCGCTTCGGCGAGGATCTGATGTCGCGCGTCTCCTATTCGATGATGAACCCCGGCGGCGCCGCCGACATGACCCGCGTGGTGCGCGAGGCGCTGCGCGGCCTGCTCGCCGAAGTGGCGAAGGAGGCGGGGGCCGAGCCCGAGGACATTCTGGAAACCGTGATCGTGTGCAACCCGGTGATGCACCATCTGGCGCTCGGGATCGACCCGGTGGAGCTCGGCTGGGCCCCGTTCGCGCTGGCGACGTCGGATGCGGTGTCGCTGGATGCCGCGGAGCTCGGCCTCGCCATCCACCCCCAGGCCCGCGTGCATTTCCTGCCCTGCATCGCCGGCCATGTCGGGGCCGACGCCGCCGCGGTGGCCCTGTCGGAATCCCCCCAGACCTCCGAGGATCTGGTGCTGGTGGTCGATGTGGGCACCAACGCGGAAATCCTGCTGGGCGACAGGCATCGCGTGCTCGCCTGTTCGTCGCCCACCGGGCCGGCTTTCGAGGGCGCCCAGATCTCGTCCGGCCAGCGCGCCGCGGCGGGCGCCATCGAACGGGTGCGGATCGACCCCGCGACCCATGAGCCCCGCTTCCGGGTGATCGGCCAGGACATGTGGTCCGACGAGCCCGGTTTCGACGCCGCCGCGGTCACCGGCATCTGCGGGTCGGGGATCATCGAGGTGATCGCCGAGATGCGGCTCGCCGGGATCGTGGATCTGGACGGCGCGGTCGGCTCGCCCGACGCGGTGGGGTCCGCGCGCTGCATTCCCGACGGGCGCACCTTCTCCTACGTTCTGCACGATGCGACCGAGACCGGCGGGCCGCTGGTCACCGTCACCCAGGGCGATGTTCGGGCGATCCAGCTCGCCAAGGCGGCGCTGACCGCCGGCGCGCAGCTGCTGATGGACCGGATGGAGGTGACCACCGTCGACCGCGTGGTTCTGGCCGGCGCCTTCGGGGCCCATATCTCGCCGCTGCACGCATTGGTGCTGGGCATGATCCCCGATTGCCCGGTGGAGAAGGTGACCTCCGCCGGCAACGCGGCCGGCACCGGCGCCCGCATCGCGCTGCTCGACCGTGCGGCCCGGGCCGAGATCGAGCAGGTGGTCCGCCGCATCGAAAAGATCGAGACGGCGGTGGAGCCGAAATTCCAGGAGCATTTCGTGGACGCGATGGCTCTGCCCAACAAGACCATGCCCTATCCCGAGCTTCGAAAAGTCGCGACGATCCCCGACCTGAAATTCGAGACCTCCGGCGGCGGCGGGCGCGAGGGCGGGCGGCGGCGGAAAAGGAACTGAGACGACCGTCTCAGCTCCAGATCCACCAGACGGCAGGCCCCGCCACCGCCAGGACCAGCAGCTCCAGCGGCAGCCCCATGCGCCAGTAATCGGCGAAGCGATAGCCGCCGGGGCCCATGATGATGGTGTTGTTCTTGTGCCCGATCGGCGTGAGGAAGGCGCAGGAGGCCGCCACCGCCACCCCCATCAGGAACGGGTCCTCGGGCGCCCCGATGGCATGGGCGACGCCGAGGCCGATGGGCGCCGCGATCAGCGCCGTCGCCACGTTGTTGAGGAAATCCGACAGCGTCATCGTCACCAGCATCAGCACCATCAGCACCGCCCAGGCCGGCCAGCCGTCGGTCAGCCCGACGATGGCGCCCGCGATCAGCTCGGTGCCGCCCGACTGTTCCAGCGCGCCGGCCACCGGCACCAGGCAGGCGAGCAGCACGATGGCCTTCCATTCCACCGACTCGTAGACCTCGCGGCCCGAGACCAGCCCGCCCAGCGCATAGGCCCCGACGCAGCCCAGCAGCGCCACCGGCAGGCTGATCCAGCCCGCCACCGCCGCGCCCACCGCGACGAGGAAGGCGCCGGCGGCGAACAGCGCCTTTTCGCGCCGCAGCACCGGGGTTTCGCGGCCCGCCAGCGGCAGCGCGCCCAGCCAGGCCATCACGTCGGTCATCCGCTCCGGCGGCCCGACCAGCAGCAACACGTCGCCGGGGCGGATGGCGAGGCCACGCACCCGCTCGCGGAACCGCCGGCCCTGGCGGGAGACGCCGAGCAGCGCCACCCCCTGCCGGCTCAGCAGGCGCAGACCCGCGGCGCTGCGGCCCGAGACCCAGGCCCCTTCGGGCACGATGGCCTCGGCCAGCATCAGCCGGCCAGGAAGCGAGGCCTCGTGGCTCTCGTCGTCCTTCGCCGGGTGGCCGAGCCCGGCCGCGCCCATGAAGGCCTCGATGGCGGTCGGGTCGCCCTCGAGGATCATGACGTCGTCGGCGCGGATTTCCTCATGGCGGGAGAAGCCGGGGAGCCTTCGGTCTTTTCGGATCAATCCCAACAGGTTGACGTCATGTTCCTCGGCCAGTCCCGACAGGTCGGTCGGGGTCTTGCCGACGGCTTTCGCGCCCTCTGGGGCGCGGGCCTCCACGGTGTAGAGGCCGGTCTGGGGGGTGGAGGGGCGCAGGCCTTGGCCGTCGCGCACCGGGATCAGGCGCCAGCCGACGAGGGCGGTGAACAGGATGCCGACGGTGGCCACGATCAGGCCGACGGGGGCGAAATCGAACATGCCGTAGGGCGCGCCCAGCGTCTCGGCCCGGTACTGGGCGATGACGATGTTGGGCGGCGTGCCGATCAGGGTGATCATGCCGCCGAGGATGGTCGCGAAGCTGAGCGGCATCAGGGTGAGGGCCGGGGAGCGCTTGGCCTTTTCGGAGGTCTGCAGGTCCACGGTCATCAGCAGCGCCAGGGCGGCGACGTTGTTGATCACCGCCGAAAGCGCCGCGCCGACCGTCGAGATCAGCGCGATATGCAGCGCCAGGGGCCTGTCAGGCTTGGATATTTTTGAAGCGAGCAGCTCGACGGCGCCGGAATTCGTCAGCCCGCGCGAGACCACGAAGACCAGGGCGATGACCACCACAGCGGCATGTCCGAACCCCTCGAAGGCGGTCTCTTCGGGGACGAGGCCGGTGGCGACGCCGATGAAAAGGGCCGCGGCCGCGACCAGGTCGAAGCGCAGCCTGCCCCAGACCAGCAGCCCCAGAAATCCGCCCATCAGGGCGAACAATGCCGCCTGTTCCTCGGTCATCGGGGTCCCCTCGATCCATGCTGAGGGGCGCACGCTAACGCGCGCGATGTGGCGATGGAATGGCCCGCGCGGGGCCGATTTCAGGGGGGTGACAGGCGTGCACCGGGCGTGCACCGCGCGTATGCCAAGCGTTTTGGTCGGTTATTCGGGACGCGAGGGGGTCCGCATGGGCGCCCGGCTCAGGCTTCGAGCATCAGGACTGTGGGGCGGCCCGGGTGATGGCGGGTATGGGGGAGGGGCGCGGCCTCGGCCAGGCGGGTGCGGTCGATGAAGCCGGGCTGGTAGCGGTCGAGCAGACTGGACCCGGGGTCGGCGGCGCAGCCGGCGACGAGGGACGCGAGGATGAGGGCGGCGAGGATGCGCGGCATGACGATGCTCCCGGTTGTGGACGGGGGGAGTATCGGCGGCCCGGGTTAGAGCGAGGTTTTGGAAAGCGGTTTCAAGGAGATGAGGGGAATTGGTGAGGGTGGGGTTAAGCGTAGGGCGGGTGCGAACCCGCCGTTCGGGCGGTGGGGATCGGCACCCTACGGACTTGCTAATTCCAAAAATATCTGAAAAATAAATATATGTTCCGCCTAATTCTCCGGAAGTGAAATGTCAGAGCCCTCTCACCATTCTGCAAAGACTTGTTTTGTAATTTCACCAATTGGTGAAGAGGGTAGCGAAGATCGAAAGCATTCCGATCAGGTTCTGAGGCATATCATTAGGCCTGCGACTGAGGCGATGGGCTACATTTCAATTCGAGCAGACGAAATTGACAAGCCCGGACTAATCACTAGTCAAGTTATCCAGCATGTCGTAAATGATGATCTTGTCGTCGCGGACCTGACTGGGGCGAATCCTAACGTTTTTTATGAGCTTGCAATTAGACATACTATTAGAAAGCCGTTTATTCAATTAATTCAAAGAGGCGAGAAAATACCTTTCGACATAGCGCAGCAGCGAACAATCCAGTTTGATCGAAAAGACTTAGATAGTGTTGCAGCAGCAAGGGCAGCTATTGAGAGTCAGATTTCTGAGATTGAAGCGAATCCTGAGAGCGCTGAGAATCCAATTGGGACATCCTTAGAGCTTCAAAAACTCAAACTTAGCGAAAATCCGCAAGATCGAGAAATAGCCTTAATACTTGAGGAAGTTACAACTTTAAGGCGCCTGCTGCAGTCTGCGAATGAAGGCAGCATGGCGAGTATTAACTCGGAAAGTATTGAACGATTTGTATTTTCTGGAGCTAGGCGTGCATTTATGTCGCCCCAAGCCGACCGACGTATTCTGAAAGACTCCTCCCTTCATAACTTCGGCATGAAGCTTAGTGATAGGACCCTTCAACTTTATGTGGCAGCCGATCTGATAGCGAACGATTTGCCATGGGTTGCGGAATACATTCATGGATTCGCAATCAGCCATGGCGGTGATGACGTAGCCACATACAGGGGCATACGTAACTCTATCGAAGCGCTTCAAGCTATTACAGGAGAAAAGAGTCAAGAGTTTTCTAAGATTAGCGATCTTGTTGAGAAGCGAATCGCGGCTGCTATTTCAATTTTAGAGAACGCTGAGCCAATACCTTTTTGAGTCGCTCTAAAACTCCTCCACCGCCATAACCCCCTCCACCGCCTTGATCGCCCCGGCGATCTGCGGCGTGAGGGGGAAATTCCCCGGCAGGCGCATCTCGACCTCGCAGGGCAGATCCGGGGCCATCAGCACCAGGTTCACCGGGCCGCCCCTCGGCTTCGCGCCGCCGGCATAGGCGAGCCGCGCCTTCACCGCGCCCACCGCCTCGATGTCATTCAGAAACACCCGAAGACCCATGGTGGTCGTGCCCGACGCCACCGCCCGGTCGATGGGTTGGGCGGCGCGGAGCAACAGCTTGACCTCGCCCTCGGCGGCGGCCTCGGCCTCGACGGTGATGACGACGAGGGCGCCGGGGGTCAGGATCTCGCGGTATTGCTCGAGGGGCTCGGAAAAGCAGGTGGCCTCGAACTGGCCGGTGGGATCCGAAAAGCTGACGAAGGCGAAGCGGGAGCCGCGTGCGCTCTTGCGCTCCTGCCGGGCCACGACCACGCCGGCGAGCTTGGCGACGGCGCCGCCGCGGCCCGCGCGGGCGGCGAGCTCGGCATAGGGGATCACGCGCTGACGCTCCAGCGCGCCCTTGTAGTCGTCGAGCGGGTGGCCGGTGAGGTAGAAGCCCACCGCGTCATGCTCCTGCTGGAGCCGCTCGGCCGGCAGCCAGTCGTCGGTGCGCGAAAGACGGGGTTCGGGCAGCGCCTCGCCCCCCGCCTCGCCGAAGAGGGAGACCTGGGAGGAGGCCCGCTCGGCATGGACCGCGGCCGACCAGGCGACGAGGGCGTCGAGGCTTTCGAACACGCGCTTGCGATTGGGGTCGAGGTCGTCGAAGGCGCCGGCGCGGGCGAGCATTTCGAGCGGGCGCTTGCCGATCCTCTTCAGGTCGACGCGCGAGGCGACGTCGAAGACGGTGCGGAACGGGCCGTTGGCGCGCTCGGCCTCGATCAGGCGCATCGCCTCGGGGCCGACATTCTTGAGGGCGCCGAGCGCGTAGACCACGGCGCCGTCCTTGACGGTGAAGAGGGCGCAGGAGCGGTTGACGCAAGGCGGGATGGTCTCGATGCCCAGCCTGCGGACCTCGCGCTGGTAGATGCCGAGCTTGTCGGTGAGGTGGAGGTCGCAGTTCATCACGGCGGCCATGAACTCGACCGGGTGGTTGGCTTTCAGCCAGGCGGTCTGGTAGCTGACCAGCGCATAGGCGGCGGCGTGGGATTTGTTGAAGCCGTAGTTGGCGAATTTCTCGAGCAGCGCGAAGACTTCCTCGGCCTTCTTCTTGGGGACGCCGTTGTCCTTGGCGCCGTCGACGAATTTCGGGCGCTCGGCGTCCATCGCCTCCTTGATCTTCTTGCCCATCGCGCGGCGGAGCATGTCGGCGCCGCCCAGCGTGTAGCCCGCCATCTTGCGGGCGATCTCCATCACCTGCTCCTGGTAGACGATGATGCCCTGGGTTTCGTCGAGGATCGGGTCGACGAGGGGGTGGAGGAGGTCGCGGTCCTCGCGCCCGTTCTTGACGTTGCAGTATTTCGGGATGTTCTCCATCGGGCCGGGGCGGTAGAGCGCCACGAGCGCGATGATGTCCTCGATGCAGGTGGGGCGGAGACGGCGGAGCGCGTCGCGCATTCCGGACGATTCCACCTGGAAGACGGCGACGGTGTCGGCGGAGGCGTAGAGGTCGTAGCTGGCCTTGTCGTCGATGGGGATGCGGGTGATGTCGACCGAGACGCCGCGGAGCGCCAGCAGGTCGACGGCGCCCTGGATCACGGTCAGGGTCTTCAGGCCGAGGAAGTCGAATTTCACCAGACCTGCCTGCTCGACCCATTTCATGTTGAACTGGGTGGCGGGCATGTCGGAGCGGGGGTCGCGGTAGAGCGGCACCAGCTGATGCAGCGGACGGTCGCCGATCACCACGCCGGCGGCATGGGTGGAGGCGTTGCGGAGCAGGCCCTCGACCTTGGCGGCGTAGTCGAGCATCTCGGCGACGACGGGATGCTCGTCGGCCTCGGCGCGCAGGCGGGGTTCGTCCTTGAGGGCCTGGGTGATGGAGACGGGTTTGACCCCTTCCACCGGGATCATCTTCGAGAGGCGATCCGTCTGGCCGAAGGGCATCTGCAGGACGCGGCCGACGTCGCGGACCGCCGCCTTCGACAGCAAGGCGCCGAAGGTGATGATCTGGGCGACCTTGTCGCGGCCGTACTTGTCCTGGACGTAGCGGATGACCTCCTCGCGCCGGTCCATGCAGAAGTCGATGTCGAAGTCGGGCATCGACACGCGCTCGGGGTTCAGGAAGCGCTCGAACAGCAGCGAATAGCGCAGGGGATCGAGGTCGGTGATGGTCAGCGACCACGCCACCAGCGAGCCCGCGCCCGAGCCGCGGCCGGGGCCGACCGGGATGCCCTGATCCTTGGCCCATTTGATGAAGTCGGCGACGATCAGGAAGTAGCCCGGAAAGCCCATGTCCACGATCACGCCCAGCTCGAAGGCGAGGCGGGCTTCGTAGTCCTCGACGCTGGCGGCGAGGTCGTCGGTCTCGGCGAGGATGCGCAGGCGTTCGGCCAGCCCCTCGCGCGCCTGGCGGCGCAGCTCCTCGACCTCGTCGTCGGCGAAGCGCGGCAGGATCGGGTCGCGGGTGCGGGCGCGGAAGGCGCAGCGCCGCGCGATCTCGACGCTGTTGTCGATGGCTTCGGGGAGGTCCGCGAAGCGGGCGGCCATTTCGTCGGGCGACTTGAAATAGTGCTGGTCCGTCAGCCGGCGGCGGTTGTCCATCGACACATAGGCGCCCTCGGCGATGCAGATCAGCGCGTCATGGGCGTTGAACATGTCGGGCTTGTCGAAAAACACCTCGTTGGTCGCCACCAGCGGCAGGTCGCGGACGTAGGCCATGTCGACGAAGGCGGGTTCGGTCGCCTCCTGCGCGGCGGTGCGCGGCTCGGCGTCGCTCGGCCCGTGACGGTGGATCTCCATGTAGAGCCGGTCGGGGAAGGCGGCGGCGAGCGCGTCCAGCAGCGCCTCGGCCCGGTCGCGCTTGCCGTCGCGGATCAGCCGGCCGAGCGGGCCGTCGTCGCCCCCGGTCAGGCAGATCAGCCCGTCCGAATGGGCGGCGAGCTGGTCGGGGGTGAGCTGGGGGGCCTCGGCCTCGGCATCCAGGAAGGTGCGCGAGACCAGCTCCATGAGGTTGAGCCAGCCGGTCTCGTTCTGCACCAGAAGCACCACGCCGGCGGGATCGGGGGCGCGGGCGTCGGGACGCGGGGGGGCTGCGTAGCGGATCGCCATCTGGGCGCCGAGGATCGGCTGGATGCCGGCCTTGGCCGCGGTCTCCGAAAACTCCAGCGCCGCGAAGAGGTTGCCGGTGTCGGTGACGGCGACCGCGGGCATGTCGCGGGCGGCGCAGAGTTTCGGAAGCGCCTTGGGCTGGATCGCGCCCTCCAGCAGCGAATAGGCGGAGTGGAGGCGGAGGTGGATGAATCGCGGCTGGGTCATGGGCGCCAGGATAGGGGCGGCGGCGGGGGCTGGCGAGAGGGGGCGGGGCGTCGGGGGGGCGAGGCGCTTTTCGCCACACTCGTCACATCGACAGGCAGCTTGTAGCCTTCCCGTCGATCGCGCGTTGCGCGTCGCCCTGTCCTGCCGCCCCGGCCTGCGTCTTCGGGGCCGCGACCCGCAAAAAGGCCGCCCATGACCGGACCGAAGCCGAACCTGTTTCTGATAGGCGCCGCCAAGTCGGGGACGACCGCGCTGGCCACCTATATCTCCGAACACGCCGCCGGCTTCCTGCCCGCGGACAAGGAGCCGAGCTGGTTCTCCGACGATTATCGCCGGGGCGAGACCTATTACGTGATCCGCGACGACGCCGATTATCTGAAATTGTTCGAGGCGGCGGATCCGGCGCGGCATCGCGCGGTGCTGGACGCCTCGACCTCCTATCTGATGTCGCGGACCGCGGTGGCGAACATTCTGCGCTTCAATCCCGACGCCCGCTTCATGGCGCTGATCCGCGACCCGGTGGAGATCGCCGAGGCGTTTCATATGGAGCAGGTGTTCAACACCTTCGAGACCGAGCCCGATTTCGAGGCCGCCTGGCGGCTGCAGGAACCCCGGGCGGAAGGGCGCGCCCTGCCCCCGCGCTGCCCCGAGCCGAAGATCCTGCAATATCGGGAGATCGCCTCGATCGGCGCGCAGCTGGAACGCGCCGCGGCGCTGATCCCCGAGGGGCGGCTGCTGCTGCTGTTCCAGGAGGACATGAAGGCGGATGCGGGCTTGGTCTACCGTCAGGCGCTGGCCCATGCCGGGCTGGAGGATGACGGGCGCACGGTGTTCGAGCCGGTGGGCTCGGCGCATTTCAACCGGTTCCCGGGGCTGGCCGCGGTCTACCAGAACCCGCCTTCCTGGCTCGCCCCGGTGATCCGCGGCGCGAAGTCGGGGCTGCTGGCGCGCTTCGGACCGGGGGCGACCAAGGCGGTGAAGGGGCTGCTGATGCGCCGGGGCGAGCGGGCGCGGATGTCCGAGGCTTTCCGCGCCGAGCTGCGGGCGGCTTTCGCCGAGGACGTGGCCCGGATCTCGCGGCTCACCGGACGCGATCTCTCCCACTGGCGTTGATCGGGCCGGCGTCCTAGGGTTTCGCGAAACCATGGGAGGAATGCCGAATGGCGCTCTACGAAAAACGCACCTACAACGTCGCGGTCGGCCAGATGGGCACGGTCCTCAAGCTCTACAAGGAAGAGGGCTGGCCGGCGCTGGAGGCCGGCGGATTCTCGCACCGGGTGGCGGGGTATTTCGTCTCCGACACCGGGCCGCTGCATCAGCTGGTGCATCTGTGGAAATTCGAGGACGACGCCGACCGCCGCCGGCATTGGACGACGCTCTTCCAGGACGGGCCGTTCATGGCCTTCGCGGCGAAGCTGCGGCCGCTGCTGACCGCGCAGGAGGTGCAGCTGCTGACCCCCGCGCCCTGGGGAACGCATCCCTGAGCGATCCGGGGCGCCCCGGGGCGCCCCGGCCGCGGCGGGAATCGCGGCGGCCGGGGCGCAGGAAACGGCAGGGAAGGCAAGGGCTTCGCAATCATGCGTGCGCCAACGTTTTTTCGCGTTCGGTCCGTTGAATGTGAAATCCAACTGAACTATCATACGCATCTCGTGACGTGGCTGGGGAGCTCGTCACGTGCAGGTGAGCGGCGCCGATGCTTGGGGTTTAGAGCATCAAGCGCCAGCTCCCCGCTGTCGCGAGCAGGAATGGTCGGCCGACTTCAGGCTCGCGACAGCGCACCCCGGTTCCATCGAAGCGCGATTCGATCTGAAACCGACCGGCAGGCGCGGGAAGCGCAGGCGCTCGGGTTCCACGACGTCTGGAACCGCCGCCATGACGAACATGACCCGCATTCGCCGGCGGCGGAATTGATCCAGATCAACTTCCTCCGGGAAAATCACCTGCGCCGCAGGGTCACCTCGCCCGCCCGACGTCGCCGACCGGCGGGAGGCATGCGCGGGAAAGCGGATTTCGGAGGATCCCGGCAAGCGGCCAGATGACTTTGCGTAAGACGATCAAGGCCCGGGGCTCCGCCCGAAACGCTTTGACATGTCCGTGTTGCGGCGCCATATGCAGCGCAGCGTCGGCGACTGGATTCGCCTGGGGCAAGGGGCGGCGTGAAGCGCGGGCGGAGAGACATCCGCTCATGGGCCCTCCCCCGAGGACGCGACCAATCCAACGTTCCGATTCACGCGGGCCGTCCTTAACGGGCCCGTGCCCCGTCGCGCCTGCCATGGCTGCGACGGAGACGCGCCGCATGAAAGCGACACTGTGAAAGACTTCAATTCGTTCGACCTCGCCGCCCCGCTGCTCAAAGCGCTGGAGGAGGCGGGCTACACCGTTCCGACCCCGATCCAGGTTCAGGCGATCAAACCGGCGGCCGAGGGTCGCGACATCCTGGGCATCGCCCAGACCGGCACCGGCAAGACCGCGGCTTTCGCGCTGCCGCTGCTCGACCGCATCGCGCGCAACCGCATCGCCCGGCCCGGCCATTCGACCCGCGTGCTGGTGCTCGCGCCCACCCGTGAGCTCGCCAACCAGATCGCCGAGAGCTTCCGCACCTATGGCGCCCATATCCATATCAAGGTGGAGACGGTGTTCGGCGGCGTGCCGATCAATCGCCAGATCCGCGCGATGAAGGCCGGCGCCGACGTGCTGGTCGCCACCCCGGGCCGGCTGATGGACCTGATCGACCAGGGCGCGATGACCCTGTCGGCGGTCGAGGCGCTGGTGCTGGACGAGGCCGACCAGATGCTCGACCTCGGCTTCATCCATGCGCTGCGCAAGATCGTGCCGATGCTGCCCAAGGACCGGCAGACGCTGTTCTTCTCGGCCACCATGCCGAAGTCGATCGCGGAGCTCGCGTCCGTCTATCTGAAGAACCCGGTCAAGGTCTCGGTCGCGCCGCAGGCCACGACGGCCGAGCGGGTCGACCAGCGCCTGCATTTCCTGCGCCAGCACGACAAGCAGGCCCTGCTGAACCTGGTGCTGAAGCAGGAGGACTACGACCGCGTCCTGGTCTTCACCCGCACCAAGCATGGCGCCGACCGGGTGGTGAAGAACCTCGCCCGGGCGGATATCGAGGCCAAGGCGATCCACGGCAACAAGCGCCAGAACGAGCGGGAGCGGGTGCTGGACGCGTTCCGCAACGGCTCGCTGCGGGTGCTGGTGGCGACCGACATCGCGGCGCGCGGCGTCGACGTGCCGGGCGTGAGCCACGTGATCAACTACGAGATCCCCAATGTGCCGGAGCAGTATGTGCACCGGATCGGGCGGACGGCGCGGGCCGGCGCGGCGGGGCTCGCGATCAGCTTCGTGGCCGAGGACGAGCGGCCGTTCATGCGCGACATCGAGCGGGTGACGCGCCAGAAGGTGGCGAGCTCGCCGCTGCCCGAGGGGTTCATGGAGGAGATGGCCCGCGTGGCGGCGCTGCGTCCCGACCCCGCGACCGAGGAGCGTGAGGAGCGCGGCGCCGGCGGCGGTCGTC